>NZ_JCADBN010000039.1:0-2824 GCF_059359135.1 Pseudonocardia sp. OZ21 | reverse complement strand
TAGGACGGTGGGTTCACCGAGTCGCCTGCGCCGTGCAGGCGGTAGGTGGCCTCGACCACCTCCATGATCTGCTTCTCGCGGCCCTGCAGCGCCTGCTGGACCTGACCGCCGGAGATCACCGCGAAGGGCGGCACGACCGCGGTCATGAAGTGCTCACATCGATGGTGGGCGTGCAGTCGACCAGTCGCACCGCATCGGCCATGCCGACCAGTACCTCGCGCGGCCCCTCGTAGGGCTCACGGCTGTGGGCGGTGCGGATGTTGTCCACCAGCATGAGATCGCCCGCCTGCCATGGCTCGCGCGCGGTGTGGGCCTCGTTGACCTCGTTGAGCAGTTCCACGACGTCCGGGGTCATCGGTTCGCCGTTGCCGAACCTCGTCGTGAACGGCAGCCCGTCGGCGCCGTACATGTCCACGAGGAACTCGCGCACCTCCGGATCGATCGTCCACTCGCTGAGGAACGCGATCTGGTTGAACCAGCAGCGCTGACCGGTCACCGGGTGGTGCACCACCGCGCTGCGACGCTGCCGGGTGCGAAGTCCACCGTCGGGCTGCCACTCGAACTCGATCGCATTGGCCCGGCAGTAGCTCTCGACAGCGCCACGGTCCTCGGTCCCGAACGCCTCGGCGTAGGACGCCCCGATGTCGTCGTTGTAGTTCCGGACGAGCATCCAGCCCTCGCGCTCGAACCGGTCGACCAGCTCACGCGGCAGCGCCTCGAGCACGGTCGGCGAGTCGGCCACCCCGGTCGCGCCTCCGCTGGTGGCCGCCCCCAGGCAGGCGAACAGCATCACGGAGGGGAACTCGAGGGTGTAGCTCAGCTCGTGGTGCATGCACATCTGCTGGTTGGCCGGCCACTTGGTCGAGGAGTAGACGCCCTCGGAGTAGACCTGGCGGGGAGCGAACGCCTCCCTCTCCGCCATCAGACCGGTGGTGGTCAGCCGCTGGAACACGCCCGCCACCTCCGTCGCGTCGCGTAGCCCCAGGCCACGGACCAGTAGCGAACCGTGCTCGGCGACCAGGGCGCGCAACGCGTCCCGGTGCTCGCCCGCCCAGCGCGGCGCATCGCCGGAGGGATCGGCCCGCGACATCGGCGGCTTGCCGGGTTGCAGGTCCACGTCGAACAGTGACGCCGCGGATGAGGACGACATCTCGATCTTCCTTTCCGTTGCCATTTAGGAGAAAGCCATCAGGTCGGCGGCGCGCAGCACGGCCTTCGCCGCCTCGGCGGGCCGGGTGCGCGGGAAGTAGTGACCGCCGTCGCCGAGCTCGTGCAGGTCGACGTGCCGGGCGAACAGCTGCCAGTCCCGGTACCGGCGCGCGAATCCCGCCGTACTCGGGTCGTCGGTGGCGACCACCACCGTGATCGGCGCGGACAGCTTCACCGCCGGCGGGCTGTCCAGGGCGTCGGCGACGTAGCGGTGGGCGGAGACGCAGTCGTGCCGGTAGGCGGCGCCGACGTGCTCGGCACGTTGCTGGTCCAGCTCGCCGAGCTCGGTGTAGCCGGTGTCCGCGGTCAGGTCGGCAGCGATCTCGGCGCTGGTCCGCTCCGAGAGCTCGGCGATGGTGGCACGCCGGACGCCGGCGTCACCGGGCAGCTGCGCGGCGAGGAACACCCGCTGGACATCCACCCCCCTCGCCTGCAACTGCGTCGCCGTCTCGAGGGCGAGTGCGGTGCCGGACGAGTGGCCCCACAGCAGCACCCTGGTCAGGCCGCGCCCCGTGATCTCGGTGGCCAGCTGATCGGCCACCTGCGTGATCGGCAGGAACGGCTCGCGTTCGGCAGCGAGGTCGTGCCCCGGCAGCTCGACGGCGAGGACCGCCAGCCCGCTCCCCCGCAGGGCCCTGGCCATCGGCTCGAAGTTCACCGCGTTGCCACCCGCGTACGGGAAGCACACCAGCGCGCCGACGTGCCCACCGTCCGATCCCGAGAGGGCCTGCAGGAGGCCGGGACGTCGCTCGGAGCGGCCGTCCACCAGGCCGGCCAGATCGGCGAGGACCGGGTGCCGGGTGATGTCCTTGAGCGACACGGCCCGGTCCAGTGCGATGGCCAGCTTCACGGCCGACAGCGAGTTGCCGCCCCGGTCGAAGAAGTGGTCGCCTCGCCCGACCTGGTCCACCGGGACGCCGAGCACCTTCGCCCATGCCGCCGCCAGCCGTTCCTCGGTGGGTGACTGCGGGGCGTGGTACTCGTCCTCGGCGACGTCGAGCTCGCCGGCGAGCGCCGTCAGCGCCTTGCGATCGATCTTGCTGTTCGCCGTCAGCGGCAGCTTGTCCCGCCAGTGGAAGGCCGACGGCACCATGTACTCGGGCAGTGACTCGGCCAGCCGGTCCCGAAGGACGTCGACCTCGAGCGGCCCTCCGGCCGAGTAGAACGCCACCAGCTGCTTGCCCTCGGGCCGCTCGGCCACCACCACGGCGCCGTCGCGAACCCCGGGCACCCGCAAAAGCGTGTTCTCGATCTCGCCCATCTCGATCCGGAAGCCACGGATCTTGACCTGGGCGTCCCGGCGCCCGAGGAACTCCAGCTTGCCGCCCGGCAGCCAACGGCCGTGGTCGCCGCTTCGGTACAGCCGCCGGCCCTCGCGGTGCGGATCGGCCAGAAACGCGAGCTGCGTGCGCTCGGGGTCGTTGACGTAGCCGCGGCCGACGCAGATCCCGGAGAAGACGATCTCGCCCGGGGCGCCGAGCGGCACCGGGGAGAGGTGCTCGTCGACGACGTACACGCTCACGTTCTGGACGGCCGGCCCGAGCGGGACGCGTTCCCCGTCGGGAGCCCGGTCCATGACCTCGTGGTTGGTGTCGTCGGAGGTCTCGGTCAGGCC
>NZ_JCADBN010000038.1:0-2866 GCF_059359135.1 Pseudonocardia sp. OZ21 | reverse complement strand
TAGGACGGTGGGTTCACCGAGTCGCCTGCGCCGTGCAGGCGGTAGGTGGCCTCGACCACCTCCATGATCTGCTTCTCCCCGCCCTGCAGCGCACGCTGGACCTGGCCACCGGAGATCACCGCGAACGGCGGCACGCCGCCGGCCCCGGAGGTCTGGGAAGCCGTCGTGGTGGGAGGCACACTGGTCATCGGGTCGTCCCATCCACTGTCGGCGAGCTGTTGAGGCGCAGCGCGTCGGCCATACCGACCAGCACCTCGCGCGGCCCTTCGAAGGCGTCCCTGCTGTGCGAGCTGCGGATGTTGTCGACGAGCATCAGGTCGCCCGCCTGCCACGGCTCGCGCAGGGTGTGGGCCTCGTAGATGCCGGTGAGCAACTCCACGACGTCCTGGCCGATGGGGTCACCGTTGCCGAAGCGGGTGTTGAACGGGAGCCCGTCGGCGCCGTAGACGTCGACCAGGAACTCGTGCACCTCGGGATCCATCGTCCACTCGTTCAGGAACGCGATCTGGTTGAACCAGCACCGCTGCCCGGTCACGGGGTGGCGCACCACCGCGCTGCGGCGCTGGCGGGTACGCAGCTCACCGTCGGGCTGCCACGCGAACTCGATCGCGTTGGCGCGGCAGTAGCTCTCGACGGCAGCCGGGTCCTCCGTGCCGAACGCCTCGGCCCAGGAGGCCCCGATGTCCTCGTTGTACGTGCGGGTGAGCAGCCAGCCCTCGCGTTCGAACCGGTCGACCAGATCGCGAGGCAGTGCCTCGAGCACGGTCGGCGAGTCGGCCACCCCGGTCGCGCCTCCGCTGGTGGCCGCCCCCAGGCAGGCGAACAGCATCACGGAGGGGAACTCGAGGGTGTAGCTCAGCTCGTGGTGCATGCACATCTGCTGGTTCGGCGGCCACTTGGTCGAGGAGTAGACGCCCTCGGAGTAGACCTGGCGGGAGGCGAACGCCTCCCTCTCGGCCATCAGACCGGTGGTGGTCAGCCTCTGGAACACGGCCGCCACCTCCGCCGCGTCGCGTAGCCCGAGACCACGGACCAGTAGCGAACCGTGGTCGGTGATGACGGCGCGCAGCGCGTCTCGGTGCTCGGCTGCCCAGCGCGGCGCGTCGCCGGTGGGCGCGACCCGCAACATCGGCGGCTTGCCGGGTTGCAGGTCCACGCCGAACAGCGACGCCGCGGATGAGGACGACATCTCGAATTCCTTCCAGTTCCTATTTGCTCAAGAAGAAGTCAGCAGTTCGGCGGCACTCAGCACCGTCTGCGCCGCCTCAGCGGGACGGGTGCGCAGGAAGTAGTGACTGCCGTCGGAGAGCGCGTGCAGGTCGACGCGCTCGGCCAGGAGCTCCCAGTCGCGATACCGGTGCTTGTAATCCGCGGTGCTCGCGTCGTCGGCGGCGACCACGACGCTGATCGGCGCGGCCAGCTTCACCGCGGGCGGGTTGTCCAGGGCGTCGGCGAAGTAGCGGAGAGCGGATCCGTAGTCGTGCCGGTAGGCGGCGCCGACGTGCTCGGCGCGCTGCGGGTCCAGCGCCCCCAGCTCCGTGTAGCCGCTGTTGCCGAGCCGCTCCGCGATCTCGGCGTCGCTCCGTTCGGCCAGCTCGGCGAGGGCTGCTCGCCGGTCGGCTGCCGTGCCGAGCAGCTGCGCACCGAGGAACACCCGCTCCACACGCACGCCCCCCGCCTGCAGGACCCGCGCCGTCTCCAGCGCGAGTGCGGTGCCCGAGGAGTGGCCCCACAGCAGCACCCTGGTCAGGCCGCGCCCGACGATCTCGGTGGCCACCTGCTCGACCACCTGCGCGATCGGCACGAACGACTCGCGCTCGGCAGCGAGGTCGTGGCCCGGCAGCTCGACGGCCAGGACGGCCAGCCCGCTCCCGCGCAACGCGGCAGCCATCGGCTGGTAGTTCACCGCGTTGCCGCCGGCATAGGGGAAGCACACGAGCGCGCCGGTCTGGGTGGCGTCCGTTCCCGAGAGTGGCTGCAGCAACCCGGTGCGTCGCTCGGACCTGCCGTCCACCAGCTCGGCCAGATCGGAGAGGACGGGGTAGCGGGTGACGTCCTTGAGCGAGACCGTCCGCTTCAGAGCGACCGCCAGCTTCACGGCCGACAGCGAGTTGCCGCCCCGGTCGAAGAAGTGGTCGCCTCGCCCGATCTGGTCCACCGGGACGCCGAGCACCTTCGCCCACGCTTCCGCCAGCCGCTCCTCGGTCGGCGTCCTCGGTGCGTCGTAGTCCTCCTCGACGACATCGAGCTCACGGGCGAGCAGCGTCAGCCGCTTCTTGTCGATCTTGCTGTTGGGGGTGAGCGGCAGGCTCTCCTGCCAGTGGAAGGCCGCCGGCACCATGTATGCGGGCAGCGATGCGCCGAGCCGCTCGCGCAGCACGTTCAGATCGATCGTCCGGGGGCCGGAGTAGAAGGCCACCAGCTGCTTGCTCTGGTCGGGCCGCTCGGCCACCACCACGGCGCCGTCGCGAACCCCGGGCACCCGCAGCAGCGTGTTCTCGATCTCGCCGATCTCGATCCGGAAGCCCGAGATCTTGACCTGGCTGTCCTTCCGGCCGAGGAACTCGAGCTTGCCGCCCGGCAGCCAGCGGCCGTAGTCGCCGCCCACGTAGAGCCGGTCGCCCGGGCGGTGCGGGTCGGTCGTGTAGGCCTGCCGGGTGCGCTCGGGGTCGTTGACGTAGCCGCGGCCGACGCACACTCCGGAGAAGACGATCAGTCCGGGGGCGCCCAGCGGTACGGGAACGAGGTTCTCGTCGACGACGTAGACGCTGACGTTCTGGACGGCCGGGCCGAGCGGGACGCGTTCCCCGTCGGGAGCCCGGTCCATGACCTCGTGGTTGGTGTCGTCGGAGGTCTCGGTCAGGCC
>NZ_JCADBN010000037.1:0-5391 GCF_059359135.1 Pseudonocardia sp. OZ21 | reverse complement strand
GTGGATGGTGTGCGGGTGTCTTTTGAGAACTCAACAGTGTGTCGAGCTTTATCATGAATTGGTTTTATGCCAGTTTGTTTTTTCCTGCGACCCCGTCGCAGGATTGCTAGAGCCAGATTTTGTTGGAGAGTTTGATCCTGGCTCAGGACGAACGCTGGCGGCGTGCTTAACACATGCAAGTCGAGCGGTAAGGCCCTTTCGGGGGTACACGAGCGGCGAACGGGTGAGTAACACGTGGGTGACCTGCCCTCAGCTCTGGGATAAGCCTGGGAAACTGGGTCTAATACCGGATATGACCTTCTGTCGCATGGCAGTGGGTGGAAAGTTTTTCGGCTGGGGATGGGCCCGCGGCCTATCAGCTTGTTGGTGGGGTGATGGCCTACCAAGGCGACGACGGGTAGCCGGCCTGAGAGGGCGACCGGCCACACTGGGACTGAGACACGGCCCAGACTCCTACGGGAGGCAGCAGTGGGGAATATTGCGCAATGGGCGAAAGCCTGACGCAGCGACGCCGCGTGGGGGATGACGGCCTTCGGGTTGTAAACCTCTTTCGCCATCGACGAAGCCTTCGGGTGACGGTAGGTGGAGAAGAAGCACCGGCCAACTACGTGCCAGCAGCCGCGGTAATACGTAGGGTGCGAGCGTTGTCCGGAATTATTGGGCGTAAAGAGCTCGTAGGCGGTGTGTCGCGTCGGTCGTGAAAACTTGGGGCTTAACTCTGAGCTTGCGGTCGATACGGGCATCACTTGAGTTCGGCAGGGGAGACTGGAATTCCTGGTGTAGCGGTGAAATGCGCAGATATCAGGAGGAACACCGGTGGCGAAGGCGGGTCTCTGGGCCGATACTGACGCTGAGGAGCGAAAGCGTGGGGAGCGAACAGGATTAGATACCCTGGTAGTCCACGCCGTAAACGGTGGGCGCTAGGTGTGGGGGCCATTCCACGGTCTCTGTGCCGCAGCTAACGCATTAAGCGCCCCGCCTGGGGAGTACGGCCGCAAGGCTAAAACTCAAAGGAATTGACGGGGGCCCGCACAAGCGGCGGAGCATGTGGATTAATTCGATGCAACGCGAAGAACCTTACCTGGGTTTGACATGCACTAGACGCGTCTAGAGATAGGCGTTCCCTTGTGGCTGGTGTGCAGGTGGTGCATGGCTGTCGTCAGCTCGTGTCGTGAGATGTTGGGTTAAGTCCCGCAACGAGCGCAACCCTCGTTCCATGTTGCCAGCGCGTTATGGCGGGGACTCATGGGAGACTGCCGGGGTCAACTCGGAGGAAGGTGGGGATGACGTCAAGTCATCATGCCCCTTATGTCCAGGGCTTCACACATGCTACAATGGCCTATACAGAGGGCTGCGAGACCGCGAGGTGGAGCGAATCCCTTAAAGTAGGTCTCAGTTCGGATCGGGGTCTGCAACTCGACCCCGTGAAGTTGGAGTCGCTAGTAATCGCAGATCAGCAACGCTGCGGTGAATACGTTCCCGGGCCTTGTACACACCGCCCGTCACGTCACGAAAGTTGGTAACACCCGAAGCCGACGGCCTAACCCGCTTGCGGGAGGGAGTTGTCGAAGGTGGGACTGGCGATTGGGACGAAGTCGTAACAAGGTAGCCGTACCGGAAGGTGCGGCTGGATCACCTCCTTTCTAAGGAGTCTCACCGTGTGGTGAGGTTGGCCAGCTCGGGATGATTGTCGCCGGCTTTCGGGTCGGGTTCACGGTGGTCGACCAAGTTTGGTTCTCCTTTTCCTTGATTCCATGCCTCAGATTGTTGGGGTGTGGCTGGGTGGAACATAACGATCGATTCATGGTTGTGGGGACTTCGGTTCTCGGGTTCGGCACACTGTTGGGTCCTGAGGAGACACCCTTGGTGGTGTTTTTTCTGGCTGCTCCTGGCCTGGACCGTCTAACGCCTCACGGGTTGGGGTGGTGGTGGTTATTGGTGGGTTGGGGTGTGGTTGTGTGTTGAGTGTTGCATAGTGGATGCGAGCATCTTGTTGTGAACAAGTGTTTAAGGGCACATGGTGGATGTCTAGGCATCAGGAGCCGATGAAGGACGTGGGAGGCCGCGATAGGCCTCGGGGAGCTGTCAACCGAGCTGTGATCCGAGGGTGTCCGAATGGGGAAACCCAGCACCCGTCATGGGGTGTTACTCACATCTGAATACATAGGGTGTGAGAGGGAACGTGGGGAAGTGAAACATCTCAGTACCCACAGGAAGAGAAAACAACCGTGATTCCGTGAGTAGTGGCGAGCGAAAGCGGATGAGGCTAAACCTATGCTGTGTCAAGCCGGCAGGCGTTGCAGTGTGGGTGTTGTGGGACGTGGTCGTGTGGATCCTGCCGGGTCTGCGAGGTCGTGGTGTGGTGTTAGCGGAAGACTTCTGGAAAGGGTCGCCGGAGTGGGTGAGAGCCCCGTACGTGAAAACACTGCATGCGGTTTGGACTGTGCTCCCGAGTAGCAGCGAGCTCGTGGAATTTGCTGTGAATCTGCCGGGACCACCCGGTAAGCCTAAATACTCCCTGATGACCGATAGCGGACTAGTACCGTGAGGGAAAGATGAAAAGTACCCCGGGAGGGGAGTGAAATAGTACCTGAAACCGTGTGCCTACAAGCCGTCAGAGCCTTTCGGGGTGATGGCGTGCCTTTTGAAGAATGAGCCTGCGAGTTATGCTTCGTGGCGAGGTTAACCCGTGTGGGGTAGCCGTAGCGAAAGCGAGTCCGAATAGGGCGTTTGAGTCGCGGGGTATAGACCCGAAGCGGAGTGATCTACCCATGGCCAGGGTGAAGCGACGGTAAGACGTCGTGGAGGCCCGAACCCACCAGGGTTGAAAACCTGGGGGATGAGCTGTGGGTAGGGGTGAAAGGCCAATCAAACTCCGTGATAGCTGGTTCTCCCCGAAATGCATTTAGGTGCAGCGTCGTGTGGTGGATGCCGGAGGTAGAGCACTGGATGGGCTAGGGGGACCAAAATCTTACTGAACTCAACCAAACTCCGAATGCCGGTATTTCTAGCGCGGCAGTGAGACTGCGGGGGATAAGCTTCGTAGTCGAGAGGGAAACAGCCCAGATCACCGGCTAAGGCCCCTAAGCGTGCGCTAAGTGGGAAAGGATGTGGGATCGCCCAGACAACCAGGAGGTTGGCTTAGAAGCAGCCACCCTTTAAAGAGTGCGTAATAGCTCACTGGTCAAGTGGTCCTGCGCCGACAATGTAGCGGGGCTCAAGCGCACCGCCGAAGCCGTGGCAATGCCACATGAGATCCGCCTGCCGGCTTGTCTGGTGGGTGTAGTCGTGGTGTTGGGTAGGGGAGCGTCGTGCATCCGGTGAAGCGGCCGAGTGATCGAGTCGTGGAGGGTGTGCGAGTGAGAATGCAGGCATGAGTAGCGAATGCAGAGTGAGAACCTCTGCCGCCGAATGACCAAGGGTTCCTGGGCCAGGTTAATCCGCCCAGGGTGAGCCGGGACCTAAGGCGAGGCCGACAGGCGTAGTCGATGGACAACGGGTTGATATTCCCGTGCCCGTGACAGTGCGTCCGTGCTGAGGCCGGTGATGCTAACCATCCGAACCCGCTTGAAGTCCTTCGGGAGTTCTTGTTGGGGGAGCGTGGGACCCGATCCGGTAGTAGGCAAGCGATGGGGTGACGCAGGAGGGTAGTCCCGCCAGTGAATGGTAGTACTGGTGTAAGCCCGTAGCCCGACATCTAGGCAAATCCGGATGTCACAAGGGTGAGAGGTGACGCGTAGCCGATTGAGGCGAAGTAGGATGATCCCATGCTGCCGAGAAAAGCCTCTAGCGAGTGCTGTTGTGGCCCGTACCCTAAACCGACACAGGTGGTCAGGTAGAGAATACCAAGGCGATCGAGTGAACTGTGGTTAAGGAACTCGGCAAAATACCTCCGTAACTTCGGGAGAAGGAGGGCCGTCTGGTTTGAAGCCCTTCGCGGGCTAGGGCTGGGCGGCCGCAGAGACCAGGCCCAAGCGACTGTTTACTAAAAACACAGGTCCGTGCGAAGTCGCAAGACGATGTATACGGACTGACGCCTGCCCGGTGCTGGAACGTTAAGAGGACCTGTTAGTCCCTTCGGGGGCGAAGCGGAGAATTTAAGCGCCAGTAAACGGCGGTGGTAACTATAACCATCCTAAGGTAGCGAAATTCCTTGTCGGGTAAGTTCCGACCTGCACGAATGGCGTAACGACTTGGGCGCTGTCTCGACCACAGACTCGGCGAAATTGCACTACGAGTAAAGATGCTCGTTACGCGCGGCAGGACGGAAAGACCCCGGGACCTTTACTATAGCTTGGTATTGGTGCTCGGTTCGGCTTGTGTAGGATAGGTGGGAGACTGTGAAGCGGCCACGCCAGTGGTTGTGGAGTCATTGTTGAAATACCACTCTGGTCGAATTGGGTGTCTCAACCTCGGGCCATGATCTGGTTCAGGGACAGTGCCTGGTGGGTAGTTTAACTGGGGCGGTTGCCTCCCAAAATGTAACGGAGGCGCCCAAAGGTTCCCTCAGCCTGGTTGGCAATCAGGTGTTGAGTGTAAGTGCACAAGGGAGCTTGACTGCGAGACTGACAGGTCGAGCAGGGACGAAAGTCGGGACTAGTGATCCGGCACCACCTGGTGGAAGGGGTGTCGCTCAACGGATAAAAGGTACCCCGGGGATAACAGGCTGATCTTGCCCAAGAGTCCATATCGACGGCATGGTTTGGCACCTCGATGTCGGCTCGTCGCATCCTGGGGCTGGAGTAGGTCCCAAGGGTTGGGCTGTTCGCCCATTAAAGCGGTACGCGAGCTGGGTTTAGAACGTCGTGAGACAGTTCGGTCCCTATCCGCCGCGCGCGCAGGAGACTTGAGGAAGGCTGTCCCTAGTACGAGAGGACCGGGACGGACGAACCTCTGGTGTGCCAGTTGTCCCGCCAGGGGCACGGCTGGTTGGCTATGTTCGGAAGGGATAACCGCTGAAGGCATCTAAGCGGGAAGCTCGTTCCAAGATGAGGTCTCCCACCACCTTGCGTGGTTAAGGCCCCCAGCAGACCACTGGGTTGATAGGCCAGAGATGGAAGCCCTGTGAGGGGTGGAGTTGACTGGTACTAATAGGCCGAGGGCTTGTTCATGACGAGTTGTTTGCATCCACTGTGCGACCCTGAACACACAAACACGTTTTGTGTGGTCGGGGTGTGTAGCGTAGTCTCGCATCCACTATGGTTCGGCCATAATTTGATAGTGTTGTCGGTGGTTGTGGCGGAGGGGAAACGCCCGGTCCCATCCCGAACCCGGAAGCTAAGCCCTCCAGCGCCGATGGTACTGCACTCGTTAGGGTGTGGGAGAGTAGGTCGCCGCCGACATCAAACTGTTTGTGGGCCCCCGCCGTCTGGCGGGGGCCCACTTTTTTGT
>NZ_JCADBN010000036.1:0-6878 GCF_059359135.1 Pseudonocardia sp. OZ21 | reverse complement strand
GTAGGCGTCCTCGGCGGTCCCGGTGCCGGCGAGCAGCGCGCGGGACCGCGCCTCGATGCCCAACGCCCAGTCGGTGCCGCTGGCGGTGGTGGCCTCCACCAACTGCTCCAGGGCGTGGGTGGCGTGTTCGCGCTGTCCGGTGCGGGTGGCCGCCTCGATGAGCTCGACCAGCACTCCCCACGGTTCCACGCCCATCACCGGCGGGTACCGGCCGACGTGCCGGGCCGCGGCGAGTGCGTCCTCGTAGTGGCCCAGGCTGTTGCCCAGCACTGCGTTGGCATAGCCGGTGATGATCAGCCCGCATCCTTCACCGCGGCGCAGCACCTCCGTGGTGGTGGCCTCGATCAGCGCGGTCGCCTCGTCGTGTCGGCCCTGCCAGGCGGTGAGCAGCAATGCGCCGTACGGCGCGACCGGGATCCCGGTCCCGGAGCTGACCGCCTCCACCTCCTCGAGCAACGCGGCGGCCTCGGTGAGCTCACCGCGATGCACGAACGCACCGATCCGAGAGGTCAGTGCCAACGGCAACGTGCTCAGCGCACCGGAATCACGAGCCAACCGAACATGACGACCGGCGAGCGCATCCCAGGTCTCGATGTCCCACACGTGCGCGGCGGAGGCGCAGGCGAGCCACAGCGACTCCAGACCTTCCTCCGCGGAGAGGTCCAGGTCGCGGAAGAGACTCAGCGCCCGCGTCACCATCGGCATCCCGGCCGCGTACCCGTCCGTGAAGCGGACCGCCAGGCCGTCGAGGAGAAGGTCGGCCGCGCGGGTAGGCAGCGTCGGACGGGGCGCGGCACGCGCGGCCTCGGCCACCTCGCGCACATCACCGCCGATGGCCAACGGACCGGCGAACATCGACGCGGCGAGCGCGTCCCGGTAGGTCTCGCGGGCCAGCCGCACATCGATCCGCTGCAGTTGCCGAGCGGCTTTGAGCAGCAACGGGGGCGCGTCGCTGCCGTGGTTCACGGTGAAGGAGATCTGGGCTCGTAGCAGGTCGGCCCGAGCGCGCTGCTGCTCGTCCAGCGGACCCGCCTCGGCAAGGGACAGCAGTCTCAGCGCGGCACCGGGGGCGCCCGCCTGGTGCGTGGCGTGCGCCGCGACCAGAGCGCGCTGCCTGCGGCGGCCCGGTTCGGGCGTCAGCTCGGCCGCCCGTTCCAGGAACGCGGCCGCCGCGGCGCGCCCGCCACGCACCTGCGCCCGCCCGGCGGACTGTTCGAGTTCCCCGGCGACGTCCTCGTGGGGCTCGGCAACCGCCTGGGCCCGGTGCCATGCACGGCGATCGGGATACTCCTCGGGATCGGTCGCCTCCGCCAGGGCCCGGTGAACGGTGCGCCGCTCCTCAGGGGAGGCTGCCCGGTAGATCGCCGGCCGCAGCAGCGGATGCCGGAACCGCACACGGCTGCCGATGTCGAGCAGGCCGGCCGCAGCGGCCGGCGCGGCCGCTTCCGCCCGCGTCCCGAGCCTCGCGGCCGCCCGCCACACCAGTACCGGATCACCGAGCGGCTCCGCCGCAGCAACGAGCAGCAGTTGCCGCGTGCACGCGCCGAGCGGCTCCAGCTGTCGCCGGAGGCCCTCCTCGATCCGCTGCGGGATCGTCGGCGCGTCCGCCGGCCCGAACCCGCCGGTCAGCTCGGCCGATGCCGGCCCCCGTGGCAGCTCCAGCAGTGCCCGCGGATTGCCCCGGGTCTCGGCGACGATCCGGTCGAGCACCTGCTGGTCGACCAGGCCTCGGAGCGGGAAGCCCAGCAACGCCCGAGCGTCGTCGTGTGCCAGCCCGGTGACCAGCAGCTCCGGCAGATCGGCAAGCTCCGCCACCAGGTCGGGTTCCCGCGCGGCGAAGATCATCGCCACCGGCGCCGCCCCCAGCCGGCGCGCCACGAAAGTCAGTGCCTGCACGGAGACGCGATCGAGCCACTGCACGTCGTCCACCACACAGACCAGCGGCCGATCCCGCGCCGCCTCGGCCAGCAGACTCAGCGCGGCCAGGCCGACCAGGAAGCGGTCCGGCGCCGGCCCGTCACTCATCCCGAACGCCGTGCGCAGCGCGTCCCGTTGCGGAGCGGGCAGCCGCTCGACCACGTGCAGGATGGGGGCGCACAGCTGGTGCAGCCCGGCGAAGGCGAACTCCATCTCCGACCGGACGCCTGCCGCGCGCACCACCCGGCAACACGGCACCTGTTCGACCAGGTACTCCAGCAGGAACGTCTTGCCCACGCCCGGCTCGCCGCGCAACACCAGCGCACAGCCCTCACCCGCCCGAACCGCATCGAGCATCCGGTCGAGCACGCCGCACTCGCTGTGCCGACCCCGTGACGCCTGGGCGACGGTGGTCTCGCCGCACCGAGGCTTCGACGGGGCTGGGGCGACCGGGTTCATTTCTCGTTCGGCCGGGCGTTCCGCCGATCTTCTCGCCGCTTCTTCATCACGAGGAGGAGCGGATAGATGGTCAGCAGGGCGAGCCCACCCAGGGCATACGCCGTGAGATCATCGGTCACGAGTCCGACCAGCAACAGCATTGCACAGAGCACCAGGGTCGTGACGTGCGACGCTTTCACCCAGCTGCGGCGCCGCCGCCTCATCGGTGCAGCGAGCCTGCGGACCAGCTCAGGATCACTCCTTCGCGTAAGATCCGCAATCCTGCTCAGCTGGAGAAATTCATTGTGGTCAAGGGTCATGGTTCCGCCGTGTGCTCGCTTCTACTGACTGGACGTGGGTGGGCAAGCTGCAGCGCGATTCCCGGGTCGTCCGAGCGGGTGGAATGTCGGATTTATCCGCGGCTCCTGATTGATACGGGACCACGCGTCCTCCGCAACGTTGCGCTCCGACGACGTCCTTCGCATCCGTGGGTTCGCTGGTGTACCCGGGGTACCGGGGTACACCGGTACCCCGGGCGAATCACGACGGGCTCGGCGTGCGGAGCGGGAGCCAGGTGTCGGTGCCCCGGTCTCCGGCTACGGTCGCGGCTGCTGTGTCCTCTCCGCGGCCGTCGGCCGGCTGTCGATGTGATGACGGTGGTAGTGACGCGCCACCCGAGCCCGATTGCCGCACACCGCTGAGCACCATTCCCTCCGCGGATGCTGCTTCAGGAAGTACAGGAGGCAGCCCGGAGCCAGGCACGCCCGCAACTGCTTGCGTCGGGCACCCGTGAAGAGATCCACGGCCTGATGCGCGATGAAGGCGACAGCGAGGTCGCCGGTCGTGCCGCTCGTACGAAACACGGGAACGGGATCTCCACCGGACGGCCACCGCAGTTCCGGCCATGCCGCCGCGAGGGCGTTGAGCGTGTCGATCGCGTTCTGACGTTCCGCGATCACGGACGTCACCGGGGGCCGGGGGTCCTCGGTCGCCTCCGCGGCCAGTCGGCGGAGCGCATCGCGCAGCCCCCGCAACCGGTCCGCGAGATCGCGCTCCGCCGCACCGCCGACGTCAGCCGGACTCACGCTGCCACCGGTCTCGCAACGCAGCCGGTCATCGATCGCACGTAGCCAGGCGGTCACCGAGGCGTCGTCGCCGAGCGCGTCCTGCACGTCCTTCCGGTCGATCCGCACCGTGTTCATGAGCTCCACCGGAAGTGGCTCGCCGAGCAACGTGGCCCCAGTGGGCACCTCTGGGCGTCCCATCTGTCCCAAGCTAGCACAAAACCTAATGATTGCGACGCGGACATCCATTTGACAATCCGGGGGCGCGGGTGGCACGGTTGCTAATGGGTGCTGATAGATCCATCCATTAGTCAATCATTTCGCCCAGAAGGGACCATCACATGTCCACGCTTCCGAAGATCGAGCCCGCAGACGCGACCGAGTCCGCCGCCGAGGTGTTGGCCGAGGTCAAGAAGACCCTCGGGTCCGTGCCGAACATGGCCAAGACCATGGCGAACAGCCCGGCGCTGGTCAGGGGCTGGCTCGCGCTGTCCGGCGCCCTGGGCGGCGGGGTGATTCCCGCGCCCGTCCGGGAACGGCTCGCTCTCGCCACGGCGGAGTACAACCGCTGCGAGTACTGCCTGTCCGCGCACACCTTCATCGGCTCGAAGGTCGCCAAGCTCGACGAGAACGAGATCGAGCGTGCGCGGCACGCCGACTCCGCCGACGCCCATGTCGCAGCGCTACTGGCCCTGTCCGACACGATCGCGCGAGGACGCGGCACCATCGACGACGCCGCGCTGAGGACCGCCCGGGCCGCCGGCGTCACCGACGCCGAGATCGCCGAGGTGGTCGGCAACCTCGCGCTCAACATCCTCACGAACTACTTCAACATCCTCGCTGACACCGACAACGAGTTCCCCGTCGTCGCACCGCACGAGGCCTGAGCAACCCGACTGATGCTGCGGCAGCCAGGGGCTCGACGAAGAGCCCCTCGGCTGCCGCGGCTGTTTCGTGTCGACTCCGACTGCAAGGACGCTCATGACGCCCCGACGAGACGAACGACATCCCGCAGCGTGGCTACACGCCCCGACGGGTGGCCGCGGCGTCGGGGGATCCGTGCCCCGCGTCGGCGCTGTGGCGCCCGGCCGGAGGGCTCGCGCATACTCGGCCCCGTGGTCCGACGAAGACGTGCAGCGGCGGCGTGACCAGGTGTTACGGGGCCGGTGCAGCGAGTGTGAGACCCTCGACGGGCTCTTGGGAGCCGTTCGGGCGGGCGAGAGCCGCGCACTGGTGTTGCGCGGCGAGCCGGGCGTGGGCAAGACGTTCCTGCTGGAGTACCTTGCCGGGCGCGCGTCCAAGATCCGGGTGGCGCGGGTCGTCGGTGTCCAGTCGGAGATGGAGCTTCCGTTCGCCGGGCTCCATCAGCTGTGCGCACCGATGCTGGACCTGGTCGAGCGCCTGCCCGGTCCGCAGCGCGACGCGCTGCGCACGACGCTCGGGCTGAGTGCCGGCCCGGCACCGGATCGCTTCCTGGTCGGGCTGGCGGTGCTGGGCCTGCTCGCCGAGGTGGCCCGGGAGCGGCCGCTCCTCTGCGTACTGGACGACGCCCAGTGGCTCGACCACGCTTCCGCGCAGGCGCTGGCGTTCGTTGCGCGCCGTCTGGGGGCCGAGTCGGTGGCGATGGTCTTCGCGGTGCGGGTTCCGGACGAGGCCATGGAGCTGGCGGGCCTGCCGGAGCTGGCGGTGGAGGGGTTGCCCGATGACGAGGCGCGCATGCTGCTGGGCTCGGCGCTTCGTGGGCCGGTGGACGAGCGCGTGCTGCAAAGGATCGTCGCCGAGACGCGGGGCAACCCGCTGGCGTTGTTGGAGCTGCCGCGGGGACTCACACCCGCGGAGCTGACGGCCGGGTTCGGGCCGCCCGGCTCGCGGGCGCTCCCGCAACAGATCGAGGACAGCTTCCGGCGTCAGCTGGAGCCGCTCGACGTCGAGACCCGCCAGCTGCTGCTGATCGCTGCAGCGGAGCCGGCCGGGGACCCCGTGCTGGTGTGGCGAGCGGTCGAGCGGCTCGGGATCGGGACCGCCGCAGCGTCCCCGGCCGCGGCGGTCGGGCTGGTCGACATCGGCACGGTGGTGCGGTTCCGGCATCCGCTCGTGCGGTCGGCGATCTACCAGGCAGCGTCCCCCGAGGAGCAGCGCACCGCACACCGAGCACTGGCAGAAGCGACCGACCCCAGGACGGATCCCGATCGGCGTGCCTGGCACTGTGCCGGGGCGGCGAACGGTCCCGACGAGGATGTCGCCGACGAGCTCGAGCGCTCGGCCGACAGGGCGCAGGCGCGCGGCGGCCTTGCCGCGGCGGCCGCGTTCCTGGAACGGGCCGCCGAGCTGACCCCCGATCCGGCACGCCGGGCCGAGCGCACGCTGGCCGCAGCGCAGACCACCCACCACGCCGGCATGCCCGACGCGGCGCTACGCCTGCTGACGATCGCCGAGGCGTCCCCGCTGGACAAGCTCCAGCGCGCCCAGACGGACCTGCTGCGCGCCCGGATCGCGTTGACCGTGAACCGCGGCAGGGAGGCGCCACCGCTGCTGCTCAGTGCCGCCAAACAGCTCGAGCCACTCGACGCGCGGCTGGCCCGTGAGACCTACCTGGACGCGTTGTTGGCGGTGATGTTCGCCGGCGCACTGGCCAACGGCGGCAGCGTCCAGGAAGCGGCCGAGGCCGCACGGGCCGCGCCCCCGCCTGCGCAGCCCCCGCGGGCGCCCGATCTTCTCCTCGACGGCCTGGCGATCCGCTTCACCGAGGGATATGCCGCAGGACTGCCGATGCTGCGGAAGGCACTGCGCGCCTTCCGCAGCCCGGACCTCTCCGAGGAAGAGCTGCACTGGCTCTGGCTCGCCCACATCACCGCCGGGAACCTGTGGGCCGAGGAGACGCACGACACCGACCGTCATGTTCGGCTGGCTCGTGATTCCGGTGCGTTGAGCACGTTGCCGTTGGCACTGACCTCTCGGATCGGTGCGTTCGTGCATCGCGGTGAGCTGGCTGAAGCGGCGGCGCTGGTGGAGGAGGTGGAGGCGGTCAGCGCGGCGACGGGCATCCCGGTGGCGCCGTACGGGGCGTTGTTGCTCACCGCGTGGCAAGGGCGCCACGACGAGGCGGTCGCGCTGATCGAGGCGAGCAGGGCGGAGCTGATGCGCCGGGGTGAGGGGTTCGGGTTGGTCATCGCCGGTTATGCGGACGCGGTGCTGTGCAACAGCGTCGGCCGGTACGAGGACGCGCTGGCCGCAGCCGAGCAGGCCGGCGAGCATCCGCCGGTGATGGGTGTGGAGCCGTGGGGAGTGCTGGTCGAGCTCATCGAGGCGGCCACCCGCAGCGGGCAGCCCGACCGCGCGGTCGCGGCGTTGGCGCGGTTGGTGGAGACCACCTCTGTCAGTGGCACCGACTGGGCGTTGGGTATCGAGGCGCGGTCCCGTGCCCTGGTCTGTGCCTCCGCGGCGGCGGAGGGGGCGTAT
>NZ_JCADBN010000035.1:0-19709 GCF_059359135.1 Pseudonocardia sp. OZ21 | reverse complement strand
CAAACTGGCATAAAACCAATTCATGATAAAGCTCGACACACTGTTGAGTTCTCAAAAGACACCCGCACACCATCCACAACCACAAATGGCCATGATCTGGGGCGTGTTTCCCACAGTACACCCACCCGATCTAGCGAGATCCGGGGGCCCCCGTGAGGGGCGGTCAGCGAGCCCTGTTGACCGGGGCCTCTAGGGCCTTCGTTCTGTCCGGCGTCTCGCTGACAGGGAGAAAGTTACGCGAGGCCTTGACACGTCGTCAAATCGCCCCCCCATTTGGGTCTTGACCTGCGCAAACGAGTCGTTCAACGTCACTCAGCGTGGCAGTCGAGGGCCGGCCACGCGACGAACGGTCAGCCGTTTTTGGGCGGTTCCGCCTGGTCCACTGTGGCACGAGATAGGCCTTGACCTGCGGTCACAGAGTGGTCGGCGATGCCACTCGACTCGTCCGGGCCGTCCGGGTCGCTCACCGCGGCCTCTTTCGTGTGACCCCGACCATAGTCGTTTTCGTCGCTTTCCGCGACGAGTGGTGCTCCTGTCGTCGCCAGGCGGCGCAGCATGGCGTTGTAGGCCACGAGGTCGGCGTCACCGTCGGCGTCCGCCCGGCGATCGTCGCGTCGGGCCGACCGTTCGTCCTGGCGCGACCACTGGATCAGCAGCGCGATCACCACGAGCAGCAGCGGTACCTCTCCCGCTGCCCAGGCAAGACCACCACCCAGGTGCTGGTCGACGAGCGGATCCGGCACCCAGGGCAGGGCGAGGCCGCGGTAGAAGTCCCCGCCCAGAGCCGTGTTCGCGCTCATCACCGCCACGCCGAAGAACGCGTGGAACGGCACGGACGCGAAGACCAGCCCCATCCGTGCAGCCGGCGGCAGGCGGCGAGGAGCGGGATCGACACCGACGATCGGCCAGAAGAAGATCGCTCCGACCAGCAGGAAGTGCAGGTTCATCAGCTTGTGCGCCCAGTGCTCGGGCAGCGCGGCGGGGAACAGTCCCGAGAAGTACAGGACGTAGTAGCTCCCCACGAACAGCGCCAGGGCGACCAGCGGGTGGGTCAGCCAGCGGGCGATCGGTGAGTGCACCGCCGCGAGCAGCCACTCACGTGGGCCGGGCGGGCCTGCTCGGCCGGACGGCGGCAGTGCCCGCAGCGCGAGCGTCACCGGGGCGCCCAGCACGAGGAGGATCGGGACGAGCATCCCGAGGATCATGTGCTGACCCATGTGCACGCTGAACATCGCCGGAGCGAAGCGGCCGATCCCCGAGCTGGTGGCCACCAGGAGCGCCGCGCAGCCCAGGAGCCAGGCCGCCGTGCGGCCGGCCACCCAGGCGTCCCCCCGCCTGCGGAGCCTGTGCACACCGAGCAGGTAGGCCAGGGCCAGCACTATCGCGGCCGTGCCGAAGACCAGGTCGAACCGCCAGTCGAACGCCAGCCGTCCGAACGTCGGCGGTCCGGCGAGGTCGTACCCGATCACCGCCTCGGCGCGGGACGGCACCTCTCCGGTGTCCGGCGGCGCACTCCGTCCGAGCGCCACCGCGAGCCCGATCGTCCCGAGCATCAGCAGCACCTCGACGCCGCCGAGGCGTAGCAGGGCCCGGGTCTCGCCCCGGGACGCCGCCCCGACCGACGACCGACGATGGGCCGCCCCCAGCGCGCCGAGCAGGATCAGTGCGGCTGCCTTCGCGAACACGAGCGCCCCGTAGCCGGAGCCGACGAGCGAGGCGAACGGGATCCGGACGAGTGCGTTCACCACCCCGGTGGCGGCGAGGACCAGCCAGCAGGCCAGCGCCAGCCGGGAGAACCGCGGCACAGCCGTTGCCAGAGCGGCGTCGCGATCGGGACCGCGCAGGGTGGCCACGCCGATCACCGCCACCAGTCCGCCCACCCACAGGGAGGCGGCCAGGACGTGCAACACCAGGCTGTCGCTCGCGAGGTCGTGCGCGCCGCCTCCGGCCGAGTGCCCGGTCAACGCGACCGGGAGGGGCCCGAGCAGGGCGATTCCGAAGAGCACCGCGCTCCAGCCCCACGTCAGGACGGTGCGGCAGCCGGTGAGCACGACGATCGCGACGAGCGCGGTCAGCGACCACGCCGAGGCGTCCGACAGGCGGGGAACCAGATCGAGCAGCAGCCCGGGATCGAGCACCTCGCCGACCGGGCGGCCGAGCGCGTCGGCCACGCTCAGCGGCACCATCAGGATGGCGCCCGCCGTCCAGCCGGCCGCGGACCACGAGGCCGTGCGCAGCGCCCGGTACCCGGCTACGTCCAGGTAGCCGCCCCGTTGCGGAGCGACGAGGAACGCCGCGAGCAGGAGCGCACCGATCGTCAGGACCATCCCCACCTCGGTGGCTGCCCGGACGGCGGGGAGACCGACGGTGGTCATCGTCCCCGGGTCGGGGAGCCCCAGCGAGGCCGCCGGCCGAGCGTTGGTGAGGACCGTCAGGCCCCCCGCCACCAGAACCGCAACTGCCGTCCCGAGCGCAGCGACGCCGGCCGCGCCGGACGGCGGCCTGGTCTGCGGTGGCGGGGCGGCGGGCTCGACTGTCGCGTGCGCCATGTGCCCAGGCTATGCCCGATGTGCCTGATCGCGCCGGACGGTCGGGGATGCCGGAACCGGGGCTGCCACACTTCGCGCGTGACGGACGGAGCGAGGCTCGTGGACGGCGAGGATGTCACCGAGCGGGTTCTGCTGGCCGCCGACGGTCCGCGCGGCAGCAAGCCCGTGCCGTGGGCGGCGGCGCCCCTGCTCACCGCCGAACGTGTCCTCGACCTGTACTGCGGCTCCGGTCCACTGGCCGACGCGCTCCGCCCCGGCCGCTGGCTCGGCGTCGACCCGCGGACGCCCCGCGGGGTCAGGCGACCCCTGCTGCGCGGCGCACCCGATGCGATCCCGCTGCGCTCGCACGCGGTGGACGGTGTCGCACTGCTGCTCGCCCTCCCCCGGCTCCCCGACCTGGACGGGATCTTCGCCGAGGTCCGGCGGGTGCTCCGGCCGAGCGGCACGCTCGTGATCCTGGTTCCGTCGGCGGTGCCGGGTTCGGCCGCGGAACTGCGGCTCGCGCCACTGCTCTCCACCGTGCACCGCTCCGGCTGGCTGCACCGCTCCGCCCTCGACCGGACGGGCTGGCTGCTCGCCGCAGCCGACTACGCCGTGCTCAGCGACGACCGGGTGTCCTTCACCCTCCCGCTCCCCGACGCAGAAGCCGCCCAGGCATCCGTGGACGATCTCCCCCGCGCCGGGCTGTGGCCGCCGGACCTGCCCGCCGCCGTCCGGGCGCGGGCCGCTGCACGTCTGGCACGCCGAGCCGGACCGGGCCGCACGCTGCCCCTCCCCCTGCGACGGCTCGTGGCGCGCCGCTGACCGGAGCCCTGGGTCAGGCGTCGTGGGAGTGGGCGGCGCCCACCACCACCGGGGCGTCGTCGGGTTGTGGGGTCTCGTCCACGAGGTCGGCGACGACGCAGGTGATGTTGTCCGGTCCGCCGCCCTCGTTGGCGAGCTCGATGAGCCGGGAGACCACGTCCACCGGTTCCTCGATCTCCGCCAGGACCTCCTGGAGCTGCGAGTCCGCGAGCACGGCCGTGACCCCGTCGGAACAGACCAGGAACCGGTCGCCGATGAGGCCGTCGACGAGGAACAGATCCGGTTCCGCCGGGGTGCCCTCCTGCAGGGTGCGGATCAGCCAGGACCGGCGGGGATGGACGGCCGCCTCCTCCGGGGAGATGCGCCCTTCGTCGAGCAGGCTCTGGACGAGGGTGTGGTCGCGGGTGAGCCGGTGCAGCTCACCGTCGCGCAGGAGGTAGGCCCGCGAGTCGCCGATGTGCGCCACACCGATGCGCGTGCCGTGCACCAGGAACGCGACGACGGTGGTGCCGGTGCCCCGCAGCTCGGGGTTGTGTTCGCTCAGTTCGGTGAGCCGGGCGGCCGCATCGGTGATGGCCTCGTCGAGCGCGGCCAGCAGATCGACCTCGTCGAGGTCCAAGCCGCGGAGTCGGGCGTCCAGGTCGAGGAGCGCGGAGACGGCGACCGAACTGGCCACCTCTCCGTGGGCGTGGCCGCCCATCCCGTCCGCCACGGCGAGCAGCCGGGGACTGATGGCCGCCGAGTCCTGGTTCATCGACCGTCGGCGCCCGACGTCGGAGCCTGCCGCGGAGCGCAGCGTCGGTGACATGGCGCTCACCCTCTCACGCGAGGTACGAGTTGATCGTCGAGCGGCACGCCCGCGTGCGCCGGATGACCTGAACGGCACGTCGCACGCCGTGCACGCTCGACGAGTAGCCCACTGCCGCGGGCCCCCGGGCCGCTGGGGGACCCTCAGGAGCCGCCGCTCGAACCCGCCGCCGACGCCGAGGCGGCCACGGCCACCGCCACGCTGGTCTGCACCGCCTGCACGGCCTTGCGCACCGCCGGCCCGGCCCAGTCGCCCTGCGCGACCTGGTCCGCGCGGGCCCTGAGCTGCCGGCGCGGCCCGTCCACCAGCTTGTGCTCGGCCTTGACGGCGTGCACCAGCGAGATCAACAGGGCGACGTGCTGGTCGGGCGGGGCGCCGTCCCGCAGTACCTCGGCGATCCGCCTGCGGAGCTCGGTGACCGGCCCGGCGTCGGCGGCGGGCCAGGTGGTGACGGGGAAGACACCGAGGAGCCGGCCACGGTCGCGGCGTACCAGCCCGCGCTCGACCAGCCGCTGCAGCACCGGCTCACAGGTCTTGCGCGCCAGCCGTTCCACCGCCTTCTGGGCCCGGAGCGTGTGCCGCCCCTCCAGCCGGGCCAGTGCGGCGTCGAGCAGCGGGTCTCCGGTGGTGGAGGAGTCGGCGACGGTGAGCCGTGCCCTGGCGCCCGTCCCGTCGGCGGTGAGCCGGTCGTGTGTCGACAGGTCGAGCAGGAGGGCGCCGCCGATGGCGCGTTCCAGGGACGTGCTGTCGACGATCGCGCGTCCGGACTCCGGGTCCAGCAGGAGGAGGACCAGATCCTCGGTGATGGTCGCCATCGTGCTTCCTTCCGTTCAGGCCGTCCGGGCGGACCGGGCATCGACCTCACGCACGAAGTGCAGCACACGCGCGTTCACCGCGTCGGCGAACTGACCGGTGACGGCGTGCGTGGCACCGGGCCACAGCTCGGCCCGGCCGTCGGGCAGCGACCACCGCGCCCGGTCCGACCCCAGGCCCCGCTTCGAGCCGGGAGCGCCGCTCGGCCACAAAACCCCACGTGATCGACCCGCGAGCCAGCGGCGCGCGGGCGTGGGCGCCCCGCTACCCTCATCGTGGCGGTCAGGACGACCGCCCCGCGCCCTCGTAGCTCAGCTGGATAGAGCAAGAGCCTTCTAATCTCTAGGTCGCAGGTTCGAGTCCTGCCGGGGGCACAAACCCTCCCTGACGAGGGAGGATGCTGCGAAGAACGGATCGCCCGATCTCTTGCACGAGCTCGACAGCGAGACTTGCCGGATCGACCTGGCACGCAGAAGGTTCCCCTCCCGGCCAGGGGAAGGGGCCTCGACCGGAAGCGCAGTTCCGGCGACGAACGCAGCCGTCCTCGAGTTCGTGCCGCACGACACTCTTCACTCTTCTGGATTTGATCCAGTCAGTTCTTCGTGCTGTGATGTGTGTCGTGCAGAACACCCCACAGGTCGAGCGTCTCCTGCGCGACGCCGCGCTACGCGTCACCGCGCCGCGCAAGGCCGTGCTGTCGGCGGTGCACGACCACCCGCACGCAGACACCGACACCCTGCTCGCGGCGACCCGGGCTCGGCTCGGGTCCGTGTCGCACCAGGCCGTGTACGACGTCCTGCGTGCCCTCACCGACGCGGGCCTGGTCCGCCGCTTCCAGCCGGCGGGTTCGGTCGCCCGTTACGAGGCGAGGGTGGGCGACAACCACCACCACCTCGTGTGCCGCTCCTGCGGCGCGGTGAGCGACGTCGACTGCGCCATCGGCGAGACCCGCTGTCTGACCGCATCCGACGACGCCGGCTTCGAGATCGACGAGGCCGAGGTCGTGTACTGGGGTCTCTGCCCAGCCTGCCAGTCCCCTCCAGCGGGCCGCTGAGCGCGCCCGCCACGGACCAGACGCACACCACCACCAGGCCGGCCGGGTTCCAGGGCCGGCGTCCCCCTGAGGAAGGACCGACGTGCCCCCCGAGAGCGAGAACCCGGCCACGGCCGACCCGAAGCCCCGCGACTCTTCCGTGAGCCCGCAGGGCACCGACGACACCGAGAGCAGGAGCGAGAGCGAGAACCCGGCCCTCGCCGGTCCCACCTTCCACCCGGAGACCCGCCCGCGGAGCAACCGCGACTGGTGGCCGAACCAGGTCGACCTGACCGTCCTCAACAAGACCTCGGGCGACTCCGACCCGCTCGGCGAAGACTTCGACTACAAGAAGGCCGTCTCCCAGCTGGACTTCGAGGCGGTCAAGGCTGACGTCGTCCAGGTCATGCGCACCTCGCAGGACTGGTGGCCCGCCGACTGGGGCCACTACGGCCCGCTGTTCATCCGCATGTCCTGGCACGCCGCCGGTACCTACCGCCAGGTCGACGGCCGTGGCGGTGGCGGCGCCGGCGCCCAGCGGTTCGCGCCGCTCAACAGCTGGCCGGACAACGGCAACCTCGACAAGGCCCGCCGCCTGCTGCTGCCGGTCAAGCAGAAGTACGGCCGCAGCCTGTCCTGGGCCGACCTGCTGGTGCTCGCCGGGAACGTGGCCCACGAGGACATGGGCTTCGAGACCTTCGGATTCGCCTTCGGCCGCGCGGACACGTGGCAGCCGGAGGAGGTCTTCTGGGGTCCGGAGGACACCTGGCTCGGCGACGAGCGCTACAGCAGCGACGCCCCGCTCGAGCTCGAGGGCGCACTCGGCGCCGTCACCATGGGCCTGATCTACGTCAACCCGGAGGGCGCGAAGGGCGAGGCCGACCCGGTCGCGACGGCCCACGACATCCGTGTGACCTTCGGCCGGATGGCGATGAACGACGAGGAGACCGTCGCGCTCATCGCCGGTGGCCACACCTTCGGCAAGGCCCACGGCGCCGGGAACCCGGACCTCGTCGGCCCGGAGCCGGAAGGCTGCCCGGTGTTCGCCGGCGGGCTCGGCTGGAAGAACCAGCACGGCACCGGCAAGGGTGCGGACACCATCACCAGCGGCCTCGAGGGCGCGTGGACCCCCACCCCCACGAAGTGGGACAACAGCTTCTGGGACACGCTGTTCGGCTTCGAGTGGGAGCTCACCCGCAGCCCCGCGGGCGCCAAGCAGTGGAAGCCCAAGGAGGCCGAGGGCCAGGAGCTCGTTCCCGACGCGCACATCGCGGGCAAGAAGAACCCGCCGATGATGGCGACGAGCGACCTGTCGCTGCTCGCCGACCCGGAGTACCGCAGGATCTCCGAGCGGTTCCGGGACAACCCCGACGAGTTCGCCGAGGCCTACCGCCGGGCCTGGTTCAAGCTGCTGCACCGCGACATGGGTCCGGTCTCGCGCTACCTCGGCCCGTGGGTGCCGCAGGAGGAGCTGCTCTGGCAGGACCCGGTCCCGCCGGTCTCCCACGAGCTGCTCTCGGAGTCCGACGCGGCCGAGCTCAAGAAGCAGATCCTCGCCTCCGGCCTGTCGGTCTCCCAGCTGGTGCACACCGCCTGGTCGGCCGCCGCGTCCTACCGCGGCACGGACAAGCGCGGCGGCGCGAACGGCGGCCGGCTGCGCCTGGAGCCGCAGGCGAGCTGGGCGGTCAACGCCGGCACGCAGGAGGTCATCGCGAAGCTGGATGAGGTCCGGGCGGCCTTCGGCAAGCCCGTCTCGATCGCGGACACGATCGTGCTGGCCGGCGCCGCCGGCATCGAGAAGGCCGCCGCGGACGCGGGCGTGGACGTCACCGTCCCGGTCGCCTTCGGCCGCACCGATGCCTCCCAGGAGCAGACGGACGTCGAGACGTTCCAGTACCTGGAGCCACGCGCCGACGGGTTCCGCAACTGGATCGCCCCGGACGTGAAGCTCGACCCGGAGACGCTGCTGATCGACCGCGCCTACATGCTCGAGCTCACCGCCAAGGAGCTGACCCTCCTGGTCGGTGGCCTGCGGGTCCTGGGCGCGAACACCGACGGCGCGCAGCACGGCGTCTTCACCGACCGCCCGGGGGTCCTGTCGCAGGACTTCTTCCGCAACCTGCTCGACCTCAGCGTCGACTGGAGCACCTCGGCCGACCAGGAGGGCGTCTACGAGGCCCGCGACGCCAAGGGCGACGTGGTGCGCACCGCCACCGCGGTCGACCTGGTCTTCGGCTCGAACTCGATCCTGCGCGGCATCGTCGAGGTGTACTCCGCCGACGACGCCAAGGAGAAGTTCGTCCGTGACTTCGTCAAGGCCTGGGACAAGGTCATGAACCTGGACCGGTACGACCTGCGGTAATCACTCCGTCCGACGACGCCCCGGTCCGCCGCACCCGCGGCGGACCGGGGCGTCAGTCGTACGGAGGGCAGTTCGCGTTCGGCAGGACCCGGGTACCACGCGTATGGAGGTCGAGACATGACGAACGTCGATCTCGAGAGCCGCTACCGCGCCTACCTCGACGCGCTCAACGAGCGGCGCCTCGATGACCTCGTGCACCACGTGCAGGACGAACTGTCGTACAACGGCGAGCCGATGACGCGCCGGCAGTACCGGGACATGATCGCCGCCGACATCACCGCGACCCCCGACCTCGTCTTCGACGCCCGGATCGTCGTCGTCGACGGCGATCTGGTGGCCTGCCGCCTGGTCTTCGACTGCACACCGCAGCACGAGTTCCTCGGCTTCTCACCGAGCGGCAGACGTGTCCACTTCGCGGAGCACGTCTTCTACCAGTACCGGGACGGTCGCATCGCGGCGGTATCGTCCCTGATCGACCGCGCGGCCATCGCGGCACAACTCCGTTCCGACACCGCACGATG
The DNA here is from genome assembly GCF_059359135.1 of Pseudonocardia sp. OZ21. NCBI lineage: Bacteria > Bacillati > Actinomycetota > Actinomycetes > Pseudonocardiales > Pseudonocardiaceae > Pseudonocardia > Pseudonocardia sp. OZ21. The sequence continues at coordinate 10,819 of NZ_JCADBN010000035.1, read as the reverse complement.
ACCTCGACGCGTACGCCGGCAACTGCGCCAGGTCCGGAGGAGAGCCGATGCGAGTCGCCCGTTCAGGCACGGTGCGAGCGGCATTCTCGGGGCTGGTCGTCGCCTCGATGGCCACGCTCGCGATCGGTTGCTCGACGGCTCCGCCGGTGGGTGAACCGCCCGTCCGCCAACCGGTGGCGACACCCTCTGTGCCCGTCGACGGGTGTCCAGAGGTCACCACGCCGACCGCGACGCCGTCGCAGGGGCCGACGCAGATGGTCGTCATCGACTATGTGGACTTCATCCGCCTCGACGGCCGCGAGTACCTGGCCGCCTTCACTCCCACTCCCCCGATCAGCCGCGCCGATCTCGGCGAGGTGGTCGCCGAGTCGCGATGTTCACTGAGCGCCTTCAACGAGCGCACCGGGGCGGACCCGGGGCCGTCGAGAGACGGCGACACCGGCTTCCTGCCTCCCGGCACGGACATCCACGCCGTTCGCGGATGGGACCCGATGTGTCGCGTCGCGGCCGAGCGGGACGGCAGGCTGTCCGTCTATCTCGCACAGGAAAAGGGCGCGGACCACGCTCGGCCCGCCGCGTGCGCGGTGGGTTGAGCCGGGATGTCCATCTCCACCGATTCTCGCCACACTCGTGGGCTTCGACGCCGCAGCGAACCTGGCCGAAGAGGCCAAGGATCCCTATCGCGGCGTTCCGCGCGCCATCGTGGATCGGTAGGTCTGAGGCCCGGCCCGGTCGGGCGCGGGGCATAGGCTCGCCCGGTGAGCGCCCAACGGTCATCCCGCGGCCATGTCATCGTGGCGGCGCTGCTGGGCGTCGCCGCAGTGGCCCACGGAGGCCTCGCGCTGACCTCGGAGTCCGCATTCGTCGCCGGTCTCTCCGGGCTGCTCGCCGTCGTAGCGATCGCGCTCGTTCTGGTCGGCCTGCTCGTCGGGGCGGCCCGGTTCGGCGGCGACCGTGAGGACCACTGGCTGCTCGCCTGCGCGATCATGGGCGCGGTCGGGGTCGCCAGTGCTCTCGTCGTGACGTGGCTGTCGGTCTCCGGGCCCGGCGCGGGCGGCGGGTTCGACCCGTGGAGCCTCGGTGTGCTGCTGATCGACGCGCTCGCCGTGCGGGTGGCGGTCTTCACGCTGCGGCGTTCACCGAGCGGGACACCGGGCGGGTCTGCGCGCTGAGACGGGGGACGGCTCCCGGTTCGCCATCACCCGCAGCGCCCCGATCGACGTGGACGGACGATGACCCACCCCGGGCGCGGGAACGCCGGATATCGGTGACGAACACGCCCCGGGGCCGCCTACGTCCGGACGGGTAGAGAGCGTCACCCCCGCGGTGGGTTCGGCCCGCCGTCACTACAACGAGCGCCGGTCGGGACGCACGATGGGATCCCACGATGAGCGCTCCGTCCGGCAGCCCGGACCCTCCCACCGAACGGATGACGACCGTGCGACTTGCCCGCCTCCTGACCGTCGCCGTGGCCGTGTTCGCCGCAGCAGCGGCCACGATGGTGCCGCTGCCGGCGATGGCCGCCGACGCGCAGGACCCCGGAGCCGGGGACACCACGTCGCAGCTGAGGGGGGATCTCGCCGCCCACGACCCGGCGCTGGTGGCGGGTGGGCCCGGCGAGAACTGGTACGTGTTCTCCACCGGCGACCCGGCCGTGCAGGGCGGGACGCTCCAGATCCGCATGTCCGCCAACGGGCGGGACTGGGTCTTCGCCGGAACGATCTGGGATGCGATTCCGGCGTGGCTCACGAAGGCCGTGCCCGGCGTGAACAACCTGTGGGCACCCGAGGTCTACCGGAAGCGCGGGGTCTACTACCTCTACTACGTGGCGTCGACCTTCGGCTCCAACAGGTCGGTGATCGCGCTGGCCACCAACACCACGCTCGACCCGGCGAGCCCGAACTACAGGTGGGTGGACCGCGGACCGGTCATCCAGTCGGTCCCCGAGGACGACTTCAACGCGATCGACCCGGGAATCGTCGAGGACGACTGGGGAACGCCGTGGATGGCGTTCGGCTCCTACTGGAGCGGGATCCGCATGGTGCCGTTGCAGTGGCCGTCCGGCCTCCCGGTCCCCGCGAAGGGCGAGCCGCTGCGGTTGGCGGACCGGCAGGAACCGCCCAACGCCATCGAGGCGCCGTACGTGGTGCGCCGTGGGGGCTGGTACTACCTGTTCGTGTCGTTCGACACGTGCTGCCGCGGAGTGGAGAGCAACTACCGGGTCGTCGTGGGTCGCTCCCGTCAGGTGACCGGCCCGTACATCGACCGCGACGGACGCCCACTGCTCGAAGGCGGCGGCACCGCCGTCGTCTCGACGGCGGGCGACCGCGTCGGGCCCGGCGGCCAGTCGGCGTCCGACGGGATACTCGCCTTCCACTTCTACGACGCCACGGCAGGCGGGCAGCCGCGGCTGGCCCTGCAGGGGATCTACTGGACCGCCGACGGATGGCCCACGCTCACCGCAACGGACTGACCACCGCGCACGTCGTCAGCGGACGCTCTCGCCCGTGGTCTCGTCGATCGCGCCACTGATCTCCCTGGGGGGTGGCGGCGGGCGGAGCGGGCTGCGGACACCCGCGGAGCCCGGTCCGCGTTCCACCCACAGCGTGACGGGCGAGCCCCGGGAGACCCGCGTACCGGCCACCGGCTTCTGCTCCACCACCACGTACTCCGACAGCTCCCCGCCGAGGAGCGGCGCAGGATCGGAGTCGGGGCTGACCGCGACGAGATGCACCAGTATCAGGGCCCGCCGCGCCTGCTCCCACGACAGACCGAGCACATCCGGGACGACGATCGCTGCGCCCGCCGCGCCCGTCAGCCCCCGGGCTGCCTCGGCCAGGCGTTCGGGGACCGTGCGGGCTCGCCCAGGCTCCGGCTCGCCTGCGGCGGGGTCGCCCTGCCGGGCAGCAGAGCGTTCGTCTCCGTCCAGATCGCGCCACCGCTCCCAGGCGGACTGACGCGTCATCCCCCGCATGGTCGCGATCTCGGCCCAGGACTTCCGGTTCGCGCGCGCCGCCTTCACCGCAGCCAGCTCCGTCTGATCGAGCAGCCGGCGCACGACTCCGATGTCCGACAACGCGTCCAGGGCCGCGTCACCTGCAGCCGTGCCCGCGCCCGTGGCGTCGACGTCGCGGCCTCCGTGGTCCCAGCCGTCGAGTCGGCCCCACGCGTCCCGCCCGGCCGGCCACGGGTCCCTGCCCCCTACCATTTCGTCAGGCTAACCTGACAGCGCGACAGTGACAAGAACCTCGACCGGCGGCCCCCGATCCGGAGAGGGGTCGTTCCTGTCGGACCGGTTGCGTACGGTGTGTCACTGATCGACCGGATCGCGCCACCCCGGTCGTCGTACAAGGGCGTAAGCGGGAGGGGGCTCCGTCGCGTGTCCGAACCCGGCGACGGTCCCCCGCGGCCGTCCGCACTGTGGCGGGCGGTGGGGTTCGTCCTCGCGCTGCTCGGCATCGTCCTCGTGGCGATCACGCCCAACCCTCCCGAGACAGCCCAGCACTGGATCCAGATCGTGGCCGGTGCGGCCCTCACCGCGTTCCTCACCGCCTACGCGGGCTGGCACGAGGCGGTGCGGCGCATGTTGGAGGGCCGCCCGACCTTGCTCGTGCGCTGGCTGCAACGCAGGCGGGCGGCCGTCGGGGTGGCCATCGTGCTCGCCGCGGCGCTCGCGTTCGGTGTCCCGCCGGTGTGGGAACTCGCGCGGGGCGTCTCGCTGGGCTTCGCCGGCTGCGCACCGGTCACGCAGCTCCGCATGGTCGCCGACCCGGAGACCGTCACCACCGCCCGCGGGCTCGCCGACTCCTACGAGCAGTGGACGGCCACCGACAACCACCACTGCCCCACCGTCGACGTCTACGTCTACTCCGCAGCAGGCGACGAGATCCGCGAGCAGATCACGAAGGGCACGGGGTGGTTGGACGGGTCCACCGCGCTGCGCGACATCGGGCCGCAGCCCGACATCTGGCTGGCCACCACGAGCCATGAGCTCGCCGACCTGACCCAGCCGGGCGCCCAGGCCTCGGCGGTCGCCGAGGCCACCCCCATCGCCGTGTCACCCGTGGTGCTCGCCGTTCCCGACGCCGTGGCGGTGCGGGAGAACAACGAGCACAGCCGGTGGGCCGACGTGTTCCGCAGGCTCACCGACGAGGACGTCGACGTCGTGCGTGCCGACCCCGACTCCACCCAGCTCGGCCTCCTGGCCACCGCGCTGCTCTACGGCGTGCCCGGGCAGGACGGCGCTGCGAGCCCGCAACAGCTCGCTCCGGCCGAGGTCGAGCACCGCATCGCGGCGTCCCTCGACAGGGGCGGCTTCCCCCTCACCGACACCCCCGGGCTCCTGTGCCGGCATCGGACGCTGGGGGCGCAAGCCGCCGTAATCGCGTCCGAGCAGCAGGTCGTGCGGTTCAACCTGGGCGATCCGCTCGGCGCCTCGTGCCTGTCCGGCACCGACCGCCCGGAGCGGCTCACGGCCCTGTACCCGACGGACACCCGGGCCCTCGACCACCAGTTCGTGCGCCTCTCGTGGAGCGACCCTCCGCAGGAGCAGGCCGCCGCCCGGTTCGGCGCGTGGCTGCGCAGCGACCCCGGCCGGGAGGCGATCGTGCGCACAGGGCTGCGCCCGGTGGGTCCGTACACCGTCGGACCCACGCTCACCACCGTCGGCATCGATCCGGGCGCCGTGCCGGCCACGGAGCCGATCCCCCCGGGCCAGTGGGACGGCACGGCCGCAGCGCACGACGTCGCCCAGCGACGCGGCCGGGTGCTCTTCGCCCTGGACACCTCCGGGTCGATGGCCACGGAGACCCCCGAAGGAAGACGAGCGGACTTCGCCGTGGCCGCCGTCCTGGCCGCGCTGGGCGGTATGGGCCCCGGCGACGAGTTCGGCCTCTGGTTCTTCCCCGACGCACCGGGCACCGGCCACGTGGAGGCGGTGCCGCTGGGGTCCTCCGAGCCGGACCGGCTCGCGGCCGCCCGGCAGGCGCTCGCCGGCGTGCGCCCCGCGGGGAACACCCCACTCTTCCGCACCATGACCGACGGTGCCGCAGCACTCGGTCCCGCGGACCCGGGCCGGGTCGACGCGGTTGTCGTCCTGACCGACGGTGAGGACACCAGCAGCGGTCTCACCGCCGATGCCGTCAGCGCGTCGCTCGCGGGCAGCGGGGCGCGGCTCGTCGTCGTCACCATCGGCGAGATCCGCTGCTCCGACCCGGGTCTCAGCGCGATCACCACGGCGACGGCCGGGGAGTGCCGCGACGCCGACCTGTCGAATCTCAGCACGGTGCTGCGCACGGCCATCGCCGGGCTGTGGGGTGGCCGCTGATGGACTGCATCGACTGGAAGAAGCCGCCCATCTGGGCGTGTGTCGGCATCGCCGTCGGCGTCGTCGCCACGCTGATCACGACGGCGGTCACGGGGCTCGTCACCGACCCCGACGATCTCGAGGACGGTCCGATCGTCGTCCTGTCCGGACGCGACGCCAGCATCCACGGTCAACGCCAGGAGCTGGTCAGCCAGTGGAACCGGCTCCATCCGCGGAGCCCGGCCCGGATCGTCGAGGCGTCCGCGATCGCCGACGCCGCGCGCAGCGAGATGCTGGCGAGGGCGCAGTCCGGGCGGGGTGAGATCGACGTGTTCAACCTCGACGTCACCTGGACCGCCGAGTTCGCCGACGCCGGCTACATCCAGAGCGTCGACGAGTCGCAGGTCTCCACGAGCGGCTTCCTCGCCGGACCACTGAACACCTGCCGCTACGGCGGCGTGCTGTGGGCACTGCCCTTCAACACCGATGTCGGGCTGCTGTACTACCGGTCCGACCTCCTCGACGATCCGCCGCGCACCTGGGACGAGCTCGAGGAGAAGGTCCAGGAGATGCGTGCGCGCAGCGGCAATAACGTCGACGGCTACGCCGGTCAGCTCGCCGACTACGAAGGCCTCACCGTCACCGCGCTCGAGGTCATCCGGGGCGCAGGCGGATCGGTCGTCGACGAGGACGGGAACGTCGTCGTCGAGAACCAGCCTGCGGCGATCGCGGCGGCCATCGAACGCCTACGCGTGATCGCGCCTGCCGGGATCCCGGAGCTCGACGAGACGAGCAGCATCCAGCTCTTCCAGTCGGGGCGGGCGTTGTTCATGCGCAACTGGCCCGTGGCCGTCCGGTCACTCACCCAGGGCCTGGAGGGCATCCCGGCGGTGACGTTCGGCGTCGCCCCGCTGCCCGGTGGAGCAGGTGTGCTCGGGGGGCAGAACCTCGCCGTGTCGGCCGACACCACCCGTCCTCGTGCCGCGCGGGCACTGATCGAGTTCCTCACCGGTGAGCGCAGCCAGCAGATCCTGTTCGAGCGCGGAGGGCTGCCTGCCACCCGCAAGGTCGTCTACTCCGACCGGGCCGTGCGCGAGCGCTACCCGTACGTCGCCACGCTGGAGCAGGCCATCGGGAGTGCCGAGCTGCGACCCAGCCAGCCCCACTACGCGCGGTTCAGCGACGTGTTCCGCTCCGCCGTCAACGGCTACCTGCGCCGCGACGCCCCGCTTCCCGACGATCTCCAGGATCAGCTGGTGGACGCGTTGAAAGGCCGGCTGGCCCCTGACGACGACGGCTAGGCCCCGGCCGGCATGTGCTCCTGCGCCCAGGTGTCGAAGCTGGTGAGCGGGATGCCGAGGTCCCTCGCGTACTGCGGGCGGCCAGGCTGGCCCGCCACGTTCATCCACTCGTGCGTGGTGCCCATCGCCGGCATCCCGGCGGCGAGGGCTTCCTCCTCGGTCATGTCCGGCACCGGCAGTTGCGTGCCCGTGGCACGGGAGAGGACCTCGGCGATCTCCGTCATCGACAGGTAGTCGCTCGCCAGTTCCAGCTCGACGCCGTGGAATCGCTCCGGCGCGGCGATGGCCGCGGCCGCCGCCCTGCCGATGTCGTCCACGGCCACCAGGGACAGCCGGGTCTCGGCGTTGAGGACGCTCACCAGGCCGCCCTCGATGCCGCGCGGGAACAGGAACGCCATGGACGGGAGGAAGTTCTCCATGAAGAAGCCCGGCTTGAGGAGCGTCCAGTGGGGGAACCCGGCCGCGCGGACCCGGTCCTGGATCGCACTCTTCGCTCCCAGGGTGGGTTCCATCGACGCCCAGCGGCCTTCGGCCCACCCGAGAGCTTCGGTGTGCTGTCCGGCGCCGGTGACGGACGTGTGCACGAACTGCGGCACTCCGGCGGCCCTCGCTCCCTCGACGAGGTTGACGCCCTGGGCAACCTCGCCCGCGACATCGATGCCCTCTGCGCTCATGGCGGGCATCTGCACGGAGAAGACGGCCCGGGCGCCCTCGGCGGCCCGGCTCACGGAGTCGCGGTCGTGCAGGTCGCCGGTGACCAGTTCGGCGCCGAGCGCCTCGACGGCCTTGGCCCGGTCGGTGCTCCGGTCGCGCACCAGTGCGCGGACGGGAACGCCCGCCGCCAGCAGGGATCGGGCGGTGGCGCCGCCCTGCCTGCCGGTGGCGCCGGTGACGAGGACGGGCGCGGAATCTGTGGACATGGTGCTCCTCGAGTAGCCGCCCATAAACGGCGGGCCCCGCCGTTTCGACTCCGGTACGATATGGCGGGCCCCGCCACTTATGCAAGATCGGAGATGGCATGCCCGAACGCCGGCGCGCCGACGCCCGGCGCAACTACGCGCGCATCCTCTCCGTGGCCGAGGCCGAGGTCGCCGCCCACGGCGCCGGCGCCTCGCTGGAACAGATCGCCCGGACCGCGGGGGTCGGCTCGGCGACCGTCCGCCGGCACTTCCCGACGCGCCGTGCGCTGCTGGAGGCGGTCTCCGGGGAACGGATCGAGGCCTTGCGCGTCCGCGCCCACGACCTGACCAGCGCGGGCGACAGCCGGGACGCGCTCCTGGAATGGCTGGGTGACGTCATCACCTACTGCGTCACCGCCCGCGGCCTGGCGGCCGCGCTGGCCTACGACGGCGCCGCGTCCGACCCGGTGCACGAGAACGCCTGCTCGGCGGCGCTGGAAGAGGCGGCGGGCCCGCTGCTGCGCCGCGCCGTGCAGGACGGCACGGTGGCCTCAGGCGTCACCGTCACCGACCTGATCACCCTGGCCGTCGGCATCGTCCTGGCCACGGAGCACCACCCGGACCCCGGCGCCAGAGCGCATCGGCTGTTCGGTCTGGCCGTGGCCGGGCTGAGCCCGCAGCGCTGAAACAGGAGCTCAGACCGCCCGTCGTTGCGGGACCGGGATGCGCATGAGGTCCTGCGCCACCACGATCTCCCCGTCGAACGCTGCGGCGGCCTCCGCGTGGAACCGGGCCGGGTCCGCGTAGCGCTGGGAGAAATGGGTGAGCACGAGCCGACGCACCCCGCCAGCGGCGGCCACCGTTCCGGCCTGCCGGGCCGTGAGATGACCGTACGAGGCGGCGAGCGCGGCGTCCTCGTCGAGGAAGGTCGACTCGATCACGAGCATGTCCACCCCCTCGGCGAGGGCGTGCACCGCGTCGCACAGGCGGGTGTCCATCACGAACGCGAACCGCTGTCCACGGCGGGGGACACTGACCTCCTCCAGCCCCACCGTGCGGCCGCCCACCTCGAGGAACCCGGCGCGCTGCAGGCGGCCGACGTCCGGGCCAGCGATGCCGTGCCGGGCGAGCCGGTCGGGCAGGAACCGTCGCCCGTCCGGCTCGACGAGCCGGTAGCCGAACGCCTCCACCCCGTGGTCCAGCCGGCGCGTCTCCAGCGTCCAGTTCGCGGTGACCGCCACCGCGCCCTCCCGTTCGATCGGCTCCTCCCGCAGGTCGGCGACATCGTGGAAGACGCTGGCGTGGCGCAGCCGCTCGAAGTAGTGCTGTCCGGACGCCGGGAAGTGCGCGTGCACCGGATGCGCCACGCGGTCCAGCGAGAGCCGTTGCACGACACCCGGCACACCGAGGCAGTGGTCGCCGTGGAAATGGGTGAGGCACAGTCGGCTGATGGCGCTGCTCGCCACGCCGGCGAGCAGCATCTGGCGCTGGGTGCCCTCGCCGGGGTCGAACAGGAAGCCGTCGCCGTCCCAGCGCAGCAGGTAGCCGTTGTGGTTGCGGTGCCGCGTCGGCGCCTGGCTCGCGGTGCCCAGCACGACGAGTTCGCGGCCCGTCATCCGGAGCACGTTACCTGCACGGCGGCTGACGGATTCACACCCACGAACGGTCCGGCCACCCATTCGGGGAGCGCAGTACTCCCGTCCGGACCGTGAGCGCGACTTACGCTCCGCCTGGGCGTGCACCGCATGCGGCACAGCGACCAGCGGTGCTCACGTCAGCCACGGGCCCAGCCGACAGCGCAGCCGACGACCGATCGGACCGGGAGCGCAGTAGGTGAACGTCGAGAAGATCACCGCCGGGGTCATGCCGGCACTCGCGGCGATGACCCTGGTCGTCGTGCCGGTTGCCGTCCCGACGACCGGCTGCGCCGGGCCACCGCCTTTCCCACCCATCGACTGGTTCACGAGCCCGACCACGATCCCGCCCGCACCCGTCCTCGTCCCCTCCGCGGTGCCTTTCGCCGTACCTCCCGCGGCGCCTTTCGTCGTACCTCCCGCCGTGATCCCTGCTCCGGCACCGCCGGCGCTCGCATCCCCGGTGCGCGGCCGGTATCCGGGCGAGGTGATCGACCTGTCGAACTGGTACCTGACCCTCCCCACCGGAGAGGAAAGCGATCCGGACGACATCTACCAGCCGCACCTCACCACCTACCTGGGGTCGCACTTCTCCCTGAACAGCACCGGGAACGGGGTGGTCTTCACGGCCAACGCGGGTGGGGTGACCACGTCGGGCAGCAGCTATCCGCGCTCCGAACTGCGGGAGATGAGCGGGGACCAGAAGGCGGGCTGGTCCAACCGCAGTGGCACCCACACCCTCTGCGTCCGGCAGGCCATCACCCGGTTGCCCCAGGTCAAGCCCCACCTGGTGGCGGCCCAGATCCACGACGCCGATGACGACGTGATGCTGGTGCGGTTGGAGGGCGAGCGGTTGCTCGTGGAGTACCAGGACGGTGACCGCGAGGTGGTGATCGACCCGGCTTACCGCCTGGGCACCCCGTACGACATGCGGATCGTGGCGGCTGCTCGCCGTGTGCAGGTCTTCTACAACGGCTGGCTCAGAGCCGATATCCCGGAGAGCGGGTCCGGTTGGTACTTCAAGGCCGGGAGCTACGTGCAGTCCAATCCGGACAGGGGCGACGACCCCGATGCCGTCGGCGAGGTGGTCGTCTACTCCCTCCAGGTCACGCACACCGGATGACCGGAACCGGGCGGCGGGGGCCGACCCCACCTGTGGGTGGCCACGGACGAGTGACGGAACGGGGAACTGCCGCCGGATTACAGTGACGGAAAGAAGCCACGCCGCTCGGTCAGGGGCGCCCGCTCACTAAATCGTGTGCTCTTGATTGCGTCCCGGATCACACCGGTTGCCACCATCGACGGAATTGACAATCAAGCGAAACTGTGGCGCCGACCCGGGCGGGAAGCCGGCGAACCAGCCCGCGAGCTGGCAATCCATGACGATTTAACGCCGCCCCGATCATCGGAGCCGTGACCCTTCGTAACAACTGCCGTGGGTAACCGGCGATTTACCGTCTGCGATACTCGATCCGGCCCGTCGGACCGAGTTTACCGTCCCATTGGAAGGGCGCACATCAGATGCAGGCGTCGAGGATCTTCATCGTCGGTTCGGGTGTGGTCGGGGTAGCGACAGGAAGAGGATTCCTGGCCGCCGGTCACAACGTGACGTTCATCGACACGGACACATCACGGCTGCACGAACTGAGGACGACCCACGGGTTGGATGCGCGCGCGGAG
>NZ_JCADBN010000034.1:0-22637 GCF_059359135.1 Pseudonocardia sp. OZ21 | reverse complement strand
ACCGTCGACGACCCGTGGGGCTTCGGCAACTCGCTGGAGTGGGCCACGAGCTGCCCGCCGCCGCGACACAACTTCACCGAGCTGCCGCGGATCCGCTCGGAGCGTCCGGCGTTCGAGCTGCACTACCCACACCTGGTCGAGCGCTTCCGCGAGGAGGCGCACGTCGGCCACAGGTCGTCGCCGTACGAGGTGGCGGCCCAGGGCACCGGCGGGGAGACCCAGCCCGACAGCGACCCGAAGTCGCGCTGACCCACGACCTGCTCTCCGGATGACAGACACCGGCACCAGCGTTCTCATCACGGTCACCGGCCCCGACCGGCCCGGGGTGAGTTCGGTGCTGTTCACCGCGCTCATCCGGCACGGGGTCGACCTGGTCGACATCGAGCAGGTCGTGATCCGAGGCCGGCTCACGCTCGGGGCGCTGGTGGTGGCCCACCACGACCCGGAAGGCCTCCAGGAGGCCGTCGAGCAGGCGATGGCGAGCATCTCGATGCAGGTGCACACCTCGCTCGAGGTGCTCGACGATCCGGCGGCGCGGCGGCACCCGACGCACGTCGTGCTGGTGATCGGGCGCCCGATCACGGCGCGGGCCTTCGGGGCAGTGGCGCAGGCGCTGGCCGGGGTGGGAGCCAATATCGACTCCATCCGCCGGGTGGCCGACTATCCGGTCACCGGGCTGGAGCTGATGGTCTCGCCCGACCCGAGCGGCGGCAGTTCCGCCCATCCGCCCGGAACGCTGCGCGCCCGGCTGGTCGAGGTGGCGCGCACCGCGGGCGTGGACGTCGCCGTGGAGCGGGCCGGGTTCGCCCGTCGCAGCAAACGGCTGATCGTGTTCGACGTCGACTCCACGCTGGTGCAGGGCGAGGTCATCGAGATGCTCGCCGCCCGCGCAGGCGCCGAGGAGGAGGTGCGGGCCGTCACCGAAGCGGCGATGCGCGGCGAGCTTGACTTCGCCGAGTCGCTGCGGCGCCGGGTCGCCGTGCTCGCGGGGCTCCCGGAGTCGGTGCTCGGTGAGGTCGCGGCGGAGCTGGAGCTCACCCCCGGCGCCCGCACCACGATCCGCACGCTCAAGCGGCTCGGCTTCCGGTGCGGGGTGGTGTCGGGCGGTTTCACGCGCGTGATCAGCGGCCTGGTGGCGGAGCTCGGGCTCGACTTCTGCGCCGCCAACGAGCTCGAGATCGTCGACGGCAGGCTGACCGGGCGCGTGGTCGGCGAGATCATCGACCGCCCGGGCAAGGCGGTGGCGCTGCGCCGGTTCTCCGAGACGTTCGGCATCCCGCTGGAGCAGTGCGTCGCCGTCGGCGACGGCGCCAACGACATCGACATGCTGTCCACCGCCGGGCTCGGCATCGCGTTCAACGCGAAGCCCGCCCTGCGCGAGGTGGCCGACACCGCGCTCTCGCTCCCGTACCTGGACGTGGTGCTGTTCGTCCTCGGCATCACGCGCGACGAGGTGGAACGTGCGGACGCAGCCGAAGGCATGGTCCGCCGCGTGCCGATCGCATGACCGACCCCACCCCCACCGAGACGGCTCTCTCCGACGTCCTGGAGCCGCTCGCCGCCCGCTACCTGCGGCGTCCTTCCACCACCACCATCCCGCCGGAGGCGGACGGCATCGTGCGGGCGATGCCGGTGGTTCTGCGGCTGGAGCGGCCGCCTGCGCCCCGCACCCCGGTGCTGGAGGCGGCCGCCGCCGCGGCGCTCGCCGTCTGCCTCGACCCGCGGGCCCAGCCCGGCGGCGAGTGGCACGACGCCGTCGCCACCTGGGTGGGCGGTCGCATCCGGAAGATCGCCCGCCGGGCCCGTGGCGCCCACTGGGCCGCGGTGCAGGAACTGCCCGGCGTCACCTGCGGGGTCGACGGGGCCGAGGCGAGGGCGCTGCTGCCCGGACCGGTGGACGACGTGCCGAAGACGGTCTCCCGGCTCCAGATCGGCGGCACCGACCTGGAGCCGGACGACCCCGGGCCGCTCCCGGGCGGCAGGCCGGTGATCTGGGTGAACGTCGACCTGAAGATGACGGTGGGCAAGGCCGCGGCGCAGGTCGGACACGCGTCGATGCTCTACGCGGCGGCCCTCGGCCTGACGGCCGTGCCAGAGTTCGCCGTGCGTGAGGTGGGCGGGGCGCTGTGGGCGCAGCTGTGCGACGCGGTGGAGCGCGGCTCCGCGGTGGCCGTGCGGGACGCGGGGTTCACCGAGGTGGCGCCGGGCACGATCACCTGCATCGCCACCCCGCCCTCCTAACTGACCCGGGGCGTCAGGCCCCGCGCAACCGCCGCAGTGCGGCGTGCACCTTCTCCCGGTCGTCGGTGGGCCAGAACGGCGGCAGCGACGCGCGCAGGAACCCGCCGTAGCGGGCCGTGGCCAGCCGCGGGTCGAGGATCGCGACGACGCCGCGGTCGTCCATCCCGCGCAGCAGCCGCCCGGCGCCCTGGGCGAGCAGGAGAGCGGCGTGGGTGGCCGACACGGTGAGGAACCCGTTGCCACCGCGCGCATCGGTGGCCCGCTGGCGCGCCGCGACCAGCGGGTCGTCCGGCCGCGGGAACGGGATGCGGTCGATGATCACGCAGGACAGCGACGGCCCCGGGACGTCGACGCCCTGCCACAGCGACAGCGTGCCGAACAGCGACGTGGCATCGTCCTCGGCGAACCTCTTCACCAGCTGCATCGTGGAGTCGTCGCCCTGGCACAGCAGTGGGGTGTCGAGCCTGCCGCGCAACGCCTCGGTGGCCTGCTTGGCCGCCCGCATCGACGAGAACAGCCCCAGGGTGCGGCCGCCCGCGGCCTCCACCAGGCCGGCGATCTCGTCGAGGTAGGACGGCGGCAGCCCGTCGCGGCCCGGGGGAGGGAGCCGTTTCGCGACGTAGAGGATGCCGCTGCGGCCGTGGGCGAACGGCGAGCCGACATCCAGGCCGGACCACTTCGGAGCGTCGGGATCGGGGATCGGGTCGTCCTCGACCGCGCCGTCCGCTTTCGCGTCGGCGCCCTTCTCCGGGGGCAGGCCCCACTGCCGGGCGAGGGCGTCGAAGTTGCCACCGAGGGCCAGCGTGGCCGATGTCAGCACCACCGTGGACCGCCCGAAGAGCCGCTCGCGCAGCAGCCCGCCCACCCACAGCGGAGCGGCCCGCAGCACCTTGTGGCGGGCACCGTCGGGCCCCTGCTCCGCGAGCCACACCACGTCGCGGCGCTTCGACGGGTCGGGCTCCTCGAACGCGGCGAGCAGCCGGACGGCGGTGTCGGCGAGCTCGTCGAGCGACGCCTGGGCGATCTTGCGTCCTGCGGCGGCCTCGGGCTCCTCCCGCCGCTCCGATCCGAGCGACTGCTTGCACGAGGCAGCGGCGTCCCGAACCGCCGAGAGCGCGCCCACCGCGGCCTGCGGGAGGCTGTCCCAGCGGCCGGGGGGCAGGTCCTCCAGCACCATCGCGAGCCCCTCGCCCGCCTCGGCGAGCCGGTCGGCGACCGCCTGGTCGACGAGCTTGCCCAGCCGCCGCGACGCGATGCCGATCGAGGTGGACGTCAGCTCGGCCGTGGCCACGCCGGTGACCCGGTCGACCAGCTCGTGGGCCTCGTCGACCACCACGACGTCATGCTCGGGCAGCACGGGGCGGCCCTCGAGCGCGTCGATGGCCAGCAGCGCGTGGTTGGTGACGACGATGTCGGCCTTGCCCGCCTCGGCGCGGGCCTTCTCCGCGAAGCAGTCGTCACCGACCGGGCACTTCGCGGCGCCGACGCACTCCCGGGCGGTGACGGAGACCTGCCGCCACGTGGAGTCGGGCACCCCGGGGACGAGCTCGTCGCGGTCGCCCTTGTCGCTGGTGTCGGCCCACTCGTGCAGCCGCTTGATCTGGCGGCCCATCGCGGAGATCGCGAACGGGTCGAACAGCTCGTCGGCGGGGTCGGCGTCGTCACCGCCGTGCAGCTTGTTGAGGCAGAGGTAGTTGCGCCTGCCCTTCAGGATCGCGAACGTGGGCGCCCGGCCGAGCAGTGGCTTGAGGGCCTTGGCGAGCCGCGGGAGATCGCGGTCGACCAGCTGGCGTTGCAGCGCGATCGTGGCGGTGGACACCACGACCGTGGAGTCCTTCGCGACGGCGTGGTGGATGGCGGGAACCAGGTAGGCCAGCGACTTGCCGGTGCCGGTACCGGCCTGCACGGCCACGTGTTCCCCGGTGGTGATGGCCTTGCGGACGGCCTGGACCATCGCGTCCTGGCCCTCGCGGCGCTGCCCGCCGACGGCGGTGACGGCCGCCTCCAACAGCTCCGCCACGCCGGGCATTCGCGTCGCGGTGGGCACCCCGGGAGGCTACCCGGAGTGCCCGACGGGCCGAGGTCGAACCGCCGATCCGGTAGTGCACCAGGTAGTGAGGCTCACACGTGATCCACAGCGGGTCGGTGTCAGCGGCGTGGCGGCGTCGGCCATCATGAACAGAGTGACGTCCACGCACCTCCTGCTCCGCTCGTCGTCCTACCCGGTACTGATCGAGCACCCCGCCCGCTACAGCGACCTCGACCCGAGCCGGCGAATCGGCCGTGACGCGATCGTGCGCTGGTTCGAGGACGCGCGGATCGCCGTCGAACGGGACGTCTTCGGTGCGGGCCTCACCGCCCGGATGCGGCTGCTGCTCGCCTCGGTCCGGGTCGACGTGCTCGCCCCGCTGCAGGTCATCCCGCGCAGCGCGGCAGGCGCCCGCATCGACACGGGCCAGTACCGGATCGGCATCGGGGTCAGCCACATCGGCGAGTCGTCGTTCGCCTACACCTACGGCGTCTTCGCCGGCGACGAGTGCGTCGCCACCGGCGAGTCGGTCAGCGTGCATGCCACCGTCGGTGGGCCGGCACCGCTGCCGGAGCCGGTCCGCGCCGCGCTGGAGACCCTCCGCACCGACGCTCCCGCCCCCACCCGCCTGGAGCGCGGGCCGTCCCGGTTGATCCGGGAGGCGTACCCGTTCCGGCTGGACGTGCGCACCCGCTTCAGCGACCTCGACCCCAACCGGCACGTCAACAACGTGGCGCTGGCCGGCTGGTACCTCGACGGGCTCGCTGAGCTGCACCTCGACGTCCTGGGGTACCCCACCGGTGGCCCGCTCGACGGACTCTCGCCGAGCTCGCTGCGGGTCGACTACCTCGACGAGGTGCGCTACCCGGGCATCTACCAGCTGCGCGTGGGCGTGCTCGACCTCGACGAGACCGAGGTGCGCTACGCGTGCGGCCTGTTCGACGGCCCCCGCTGCGTCGGCATCGCCGAGGCCGTCGGTGCCCACCGCCTCCCCGACGAGGCCGGTGACCCGGGCGACCTGGCCGCGCGCCTGGAACCCTTCCGCATGCGCTCCGTCTGACCACATCTCGGAGCCGTAGTGCTGTCAGCGAGTACGCCCTGACAGCACTACGGCTCCGCAACGAGGGAGACGCCCGCGGCTCGTAGTTGGGTGAGCGCGCGGTTCGTGGTCTCCGGCGCCACGCCGGCGCACATCTCCAGCAGCACGGTGGTGGTGAAGCCGGCCGCGGCGGCGTCCAGCGCGGTGACGCGCACGCAGTGGTCGGTGGCGATACCCACCACGTCCACCGTGTCGACGTCGCGGGCGCGCAGCCACTCGGCCAGGCCCGTGCCGCCGGGTTCGGTGCCCTCGAAGGCGGAGTAGGCGGCGGAGTGGTGGCCCTTGTCGAACACCGCCTCGATCCGGGCGACGTCGAGATCGGGGTGGAAGGACACGCCGGGCGAGCCGTGCAGGCAGTGCGGCGGCCACGTGTCGACGAAGTCGGGGGCGTCGGAGAAGTGGGCCCCGGGATCGATGTGGTGGTCGCGGCTGGCCACGACGTGGTCCCAGCGGTGCTCGCGGTCCCCGGCCCGCAGGGCCGCCGAGATCGCGGCCGCCACCCCGGCCCCGCCCGCGACGCCGAGGGAGCCGCCCTCGCAGAAGTCGTTCTGCACGTCGACGACGATCAGCGTCCGCGTCATCGTGCGGGCCCCTCGAACACGGTGGGGAGTGCCGGCTCGCCGCGGGAGAGCTTGAGCCCCTCCCACGGCACGGACACGAGCGCGGTGCGCAGGTGCCCGCGGGACTGCTCCAGCGTCGGCAGGCCGGCCACCAGCTCGCCGCCGCGCATCAGGGGGATCGGCACCACGCGGTCGTGCGGTGCGGCCTCAGGTGCGGCGGCGACGGGATACACGACCTCCTCGATGGCCGTGCCCGTCGGCTTGTAGCGCCGCAGCGCCGACTTCCGTCCGCCGCGGGACTCCTTCGCCGCGCTGCGCTTGGCGACGGGTCGCCCGTCCACCTCGACCAGCTTGTAGACCATGCCGGCGGTCGGCGCGCCGGAACCCGTGACCACCGACGTGCCGACGCCGTAGGAGTCGACGGGCTCGGCGCGCAGCGACGCGATCGCGTACTCGTCGAGGTCGCCGGAGAGCACGATCTTGGTGTCCGTGGCCCCGAGCGCGTCGAGCTGGTCGCGGGCCTGCCGGGCCAGCTCACCGAGGTCGCCGGAGTCGATGCGGATCGCCCCGAGCCCGGTGCCGGCCGCCTCGATGGCCAGCGCGATGCCCCGATGGATGTCGTAGGTGTCGACGAGAAGCGTGGTGTCGGGCCCGAGGGCGGCCACCTGACTCTTGAACGCGCCCAGCTCGTCGTCGTGCAGGAGCACCCACGCGTGGGCGGCGGTGCCGGTGGTGGGGATGCCGTGGCGGCGTTCGGCCTCCAGGTTCGACGTGGCGACGAACCCGGCGAGGTATGCAGCGCGGGCGGCGGCCACCGCGGCGGCCTCGTGCGTGCGCCGCGAGCCCATCTCGATGATGGGACGGCCCGCCGCGGCCGTCACCATCCGGGACGCGGCCGAGGCGATCGCGCTGTCGTGATTGAGGATCGACAGGGCCAGCGTCTCCAGCAGCACCGCGTCGGCGAAGGTGCCGCTGACGGTGAGCACGGGAGAGCCGGGGAAGTACAGCTCGCCCTCCGGGTAGCCGTCGACGTCCCCGGAGAAGCGGTACTCGGCGAGCCACGCCAACGTCTCGCGGTCGACGACGTCGGCGAGCATCTCCAGCTCCTGGTCGCCGAACCGGAACCGCTCGATCGACTCCAGCAGCCGACCCGTGCCGGCCACCACGCCGTAGCGGCGCCCGTCGGGGAGCCTGCGGGCGAACACCTCGAACACGCAGTGCCGCTGCGCGGTGCCGTCGGCGAGTGCGGCAGCCGCCATCGTCAGCTCGTAGCGGTCGGTCAGCAGCGCGGTGCTGACCCCAGCAGTAGACGGACTACCACTCATCGCATGTCCCCATGGCGTTCACCATGTCCCGACCCTATGTTGCCGTGCACCTTCGATACCCGGGGTGTCACCATGGACGTTATGGCCGCGCCGCTACCCGCACCCACGCGCCAGGTGGATCCGGACCTCGCCGAGGACTCGGTGGTCGATACGCCCTGGCAGGCGATCGTGTGGAACGACCCAGTCAACCTCATGTCCTACGTCACGTACGTCCTGCAGAAGCTGTTCGGCTACCCCGAGGCGAAGGCCACCGCACTGATGCTCGACGTGCACCACAAGGGCAAGGCCGCGGTGTCGGCAGGCGACAAGGACAAGATCGAGGCCGACGTGGCCAAACTGCACGCGGCAGGCCTCTGGGCCACCATGCAGCGCGCGTGAACGGCTGGAAGCGCTCCGGGCGGGGAGCCAGGGCCCGGCTGGTGGCGTCGCTGGAGGCGCAGGAGGCCGCCGTGCTGCGCGGCCTGGTGGGTGAGGTTCGGCAGATCCTCGCGGGCCGAGCCGACGACAACCCGTCCGACGAGCTCGCGATCCTCACCGGCATGCGCACCGGGCCGTCCACCCGGCCCACCGACCGGGTCCTCGCGCGGCTGCTGCCCGACTTCACCACCGAGGACACCGACCTCGCCGCAGGCCTGCGCTCCCTGCACGAGCCCGAGCTCATCGAGGCCAAGGACTCCAACGCCGCCGTGGTGCTCGAGACGTTGCCCGAGTCGGGCGGCCGGGTGGAGCTCACGCCCGACCAGGCCGATGCCTGGCTCGCCTCGCTCAACGACGTGCGGCTCGCACTCGGCACCGCCCTCGACGTGAGTGAGGACATGCCCGAGCAGCTTCCGTCGGACGACCCCCGCGCCACGCACATGGGCGTCTACCACTGGCTCACGTTCGTGCAGGACGCGCTGGTGCAGACCAGGATGCAGATCCGCTAGCCGCACCCCGAGCCGGCCCTCGCGGCCCTGCTCGTGGTCCGCACGGGGTGTGAGCCGTCACGTGCGGAGTGCACCGAGGCGGGGTCGAGCCGTACCCTGGGGTGGTGCTGGTGATTCGAGCCGATCTCGTTGCCGAGATCGTCGCCCACGCCCGCCGGGACCACCCCGACGAGGCGTGCGGTGTCATCGCCGGACCCGAGGGCTCAGACCGGCCGGAGCGGTTCGTTCCGATGCTCAACGCGGCCCGGTCGCCCACCTTCTACGAGTTCGACTCCGGCGACCTGCTTCGGCTCTACCGCGAGATGGACGCCCGTGGCGAGGTGCCCGTGGTGATCTACCACTCGCACACGGCCACCGAGGCGCACCCGTCGCGCACCGACATCTCCCTCGCGTCCGAGCCCGAGGCGCACTACGTGCTCGTGTCCACCCGGGACGACGCCGAACCGAACCACACGGGGCACGAGCTCCGGTCGTTCCGGATCGTGGACGGTGTGGTCACCGAGGAACAGGTCGACGTCGTGGAGACTTACATGTTCGCGCACACGGGCGCGGACGATGTCCCCGACAGGGACGCGTCGGTCTGACGCCCCGCCCTTTCCACGACCACCCGAACCATCCGACCTGGAGCATCACCATGGCCGTCACCGTCTCCATCCCCACCATCCTCCGCACCCACACCGGCGGCGAGAAGTCCGTCGAGGCGAAGGGCAACACCGTCGGCGAGGTGATCAACGACCTCGAGGCGCGCCACGGCGGCATCGCCGGGCGGCTGGTCAACAACGGCTCGCTGCACCGGTTCGTCAACATCTACGTCGACGACGAGGACGTGCGTTTCGCCGGCGGCCTCGAGGCCCCGGTCGGCGAGAACTCCACCGTCACGATCCTGCCCGCCGTCGCCGGCGGCTGAGAGCGCGGGCGGAGCGGAAGGAAGGCCGGGCATGGCCCGCTACGACTCGCTGCTCGCCGCGGTGGGGGACACCCCGCTCGTCGGCCTGCCGAACCTCTCGCCCACCCCGGAGGTGCGGCTCTGGGCGAAGCTCGAGGACCGCAACCCCACCGGTTCCATCAAGGACCGTCCCGCCCTCGCCATGATCGAGAAGGCCGAGGCGGACGGGCTGCTGACGCCCGGCTGCACGGTGCTCGAACCCACGTCCGGCAACACCGGCATCTCGCTCGCGATGGCCTGCAAGCTCAAGGGCTACAACCTGATCTGCGTGATGCCGGAGAACACCTCGATCGAGCGCAAGCAGCTCCTCGAGATGTACGGCGCTCAGATCATCTCCTCGCCCGCGGCGGGCGGCTCCAACCAGGCCGTCGCCATGGCAAAGGACCTCGCCGCGGACCACCCCGAGTGGGTGATGCTCTACCAGTACGGCAACCCGGCCAACGCCGACGCGCACTACCGCACCACCGGCCCGGAGATCCTGCGCGACCTGCCCACGATCACCCACTTCGTGGCGGGCCTCGGCACCACGGGCACGCTCGTCGGCACCGGTCGCTACCTGCGGGAGCACAAGCCGGACGTGCAGATCGTGGCGGCCGAACCGCGGTACGGAGAGCTGGTGTACGGCCTGCGCAACCTCGACGAGGGCTTCGTCCCCGAGCTCTACGACCCCGAGGTGCTCACCGCCCGCTACTCGGTGGGCTCCCGCGACGCGCTGCGCCGCACCCGCCTGCTCGTGGAGAAGGAGGGCATCTTCGCGGGCATCTCCACCGGCGGCATCCTGCACGCCGCCCTCGCCGTCGCGGAGAAGGCCGCCGGTGCGGGCGACACGGCCGACATCGTCATCGTCGTGTGTGACGCGGGATGGAAGTACCTGTCAACGGGCGCCTACTCCGGCGAGCTCGACGAGGCCGTCGAGGGCATCGAGGGCCAGCTCTGGGCCTAGTGCTGCGGGTCGCAGCGCTGCGGGTCGGCCGCGCCGATGCGAGTGGTTGAACGGGTGACGAGAACTGGACCTTCGTGGCCTACATCGACCGCCACGCCCTCGACGGATCGCTCGACGCCGCACAGATCGCCGCAGCTCACGGCATCTCCGTGCGGTACCCCTACCTGATCCTTCGCCGCCGCGACGTCAGCCCGGGCGAACACATCCGCTCACGGCTCGACCATGCCGCCAAGCTGCTGAGCGACCCCGCTGCCACTCACCTGTCCATCGCCGAGATCGCCTACCGGTCCGGCTTCGCCGACCAGGCGCACTTCTCGCGAACCTTCGGCAGGCGATTCGACGTCCCTCCCCGGGAGTGGCGGCTCCGCACGACAACGCGGGCGCAGGCAGGCGTCGAGAACGACGCATAGCGAGACACAGGGTGCAGACATCCCTGTGCGCGCTGGTGCAAGACCGACTTCCGCCACCGCTCCTCCGTCACCGACCACCACCTCGACGCGCTGAGCCGACCGGAGCGCAAGCCGGGGCTCGTGGGCCACTCCTTCGGTGGCCTCATCGCCCAGAAGCTCGCGGGGGAGGGGGCGGCCACGGCAACCGTCGCCATCGAACCTGCACCCCTTTCGGGGCGCCTGCCCGTCCCGTGGTCGGCGCTGAAGTCCGGGGCCCCGATCCTGGGTAACCCGGCCAACGTCGGGCGGGCGGTGTCGCTCACCTTCGAGCAGTTCTCCTACGCCTGGGTGAACAACCTCGACGAGGACGAGGGGCGCCGACTGTACGACGAGTACCACGTCGCCGCCGCGGGCGCGCCGCTGTTCCAGGCCGTCACGGCGAACATCAACCCCTGGACAGAAGCGCAGCTAGACGTGCACAACCCGGCCCGGGGCCCGCTCCTGATCATCGCCGGACAAGCGGACAACACCAGCCCGCCCGCGATCACCCACGCCATGGCGAAACTGCAGCAGAAGAACGACGGAATCACCGAGATCGCCGAGATCCCCGGCCGCGGCCACTCACTCACGATCGATCACGGCTGCGCCGAGGTGGCCGATGTCTCGCTCGCCTTCCTCGACCGCTTCACATCCTCGTCCCCCAGCTGACCAGTGCGGTTCACCCTGACAAGCAACGGTGCCAGGAGCAGGATCGGGGCACCGGCTTCGCCCAGCGCGCGACGTGCGAAGCCGGATCAGCAGCCGACACAGCAGCCTCGGGACCACATTTCTCGGAGGAACCATGACCACCATCACCACGACAGACGGCACGGAGATCTACTACAAGGATTGGGGCGCGGGACAGCCCATAGTGTTCAGCCACGGATGGCCGCTCTCGGCCGACGACTGGGACACCCAGATGTTGTTCTTCCTCGAGCACGGCTACCGCGTGATCGCGCACGACCGTCGTGGGCACGGCCGTTCCACCCAGACCGGCGGCGGGCACGACATGGACCATTACGCCGCTGACCTGGCCGCTCTGACCGAACACCTCGATCTGCGCGACGCCATTCACGTCGGCCACTCCACCGGCGGCGGCGAGGTTGCCCACTACATCGGGCAGCACGGCGAGGAGCGCGTCAGCAGGGCGGTGCTCATCAGCTCGGTGCCTCCGATCATGGTGCAGACCGAGAGGAACCCGGGCGGCCTGCCCAAGAGCGTGTTCGACGACCTGCAGGCCCAGCTGGCCGCCAACCGGTCCGAGTTCTATCGGGCCCTCCCGACCGGGCCGTTCTACGGCTACAACCGTCCCGGCGCGAAGGCGTCGGAAGCGGTCATCGAGAACTGGTGGCGGCAGGGGATGATGGGCGGAGCGAAAGCCCACTACGACGGCATCGTGGCGTTCTCGCAGACCGACTTCACCGAGGACCTGAAGAAGATCACGGTGCCCGTCCTGGTCATGCACGGCGAGGACGACCAGATCGTTCCCTACGCCGACTCCGGGCCGCTGTCCGCGGAGCTCGTCCAGAACGGGACCCTCAAGAGCTACCCCGGCTTCCCGCACGGCATGCCGACCACGGAGGCCCCGACGATCAACGCCGACCTTCTGGCGTGGCTGCAGTCCTGACCTGCGTGACACGGCGCGGCCACCGGATGGTGGGGTGGCCGCGCCGCACGGCGTCGCCGCCGGCCGTCGGGTGGCCGGGGAGGGCCGATTCCCCCGGTCGGCTCGCTGAAGGAACCCTGAAGGGCCCTGGAACACCGGCGTTCCGCGGGTAGCCTCGGTCACATGGTCGTCCCTGCGCCCGCGTCCCGCCGGTCGATCGCCCGGGTGCTCCCACCCTCACCGGTGCTCGCACTGATCACGATGCTCTTCTTCACCGGGCTGCTCTACGTGTCCGAGGCCGTCGACCAGCTCTCGGGCCTGCGTCTCGACAACGACGGGATCGTGCCGCGTTCGGTCGACGGGCTCGACGGGATCCTGTGGGCCCCGCTGCTCCACGCGGGGTGGCCGCACCTGCTGGCCAACACCATCCCGTTCATCGTCTTCGGGTTCCTCGCCATGGCGGGCGGAATCCGGCAGTTCCTGTTCGTGACCGCCATGATCTGGCTGCTGGGCGGCCTCGGCGTGTGGCTGGTCGGGCCGCCGAACACGTCCACGATCGGGGCCTCCGGGGTGATCTTCGGGTGGCTGGTGTTCCTGCTCGCCCGCGGGTTCTTCGCCCGCAGCGGCCGCCAGATCCTGCTGGCGGTGGTGCTGTTCGTGATCTGGGGCGGCATCCTCTTCGGCATCCTGCCCGGCCAGCCGGGCATCTCCTGGCAGGCCCACCTGTTCGGGGCGCTGGCCGGCCTGCTCGCCGCCCGGCTCGTGGCACAGGCCGACCGCCGTCGATCCCGGCCGGCCCCCGCCCTGGGCGCCTAGACTTCTCACCGTGACCCCGGGGATCGACGCGCCGATCGGCATCTACGACTCCGGCGTCGGTGGTCTCACGGTCGCGCGGGCCGTGATCGACCTGCTGCCCGCCGAGCGGATCCTCTACGTCGGCGACACGGCACACAGCCCCTACGGCCCGCTGCGGATCGCCGACATCCGCCGCTACGCGCTCGAGGTCGGCGACGCGCTCCAGGAGCGCGGGGTCAAGGCACTGGTCGTGGCGTGCAACTCGGCTTCGGCGGCCTGCCTCCCCGACATCCGCGAGCGCTACTCCGTGCCGGTCGTCGAGGTCGTGCGACCCGCCGTCCGCCGGGCCGTCGCGGCCACCCGCAACGGGCGAATCGGGGTCATCGGCACCCGCGCCACCATCGCGTCCGGGGCGTACACCGACTCGTTCGCCGCCGCCCGCGACGTCGAGGTCACGGCCGTGGCGTGCCCCCGTTTCGTCGACTTCGTCGAGCGGGGCATGACCAGCGGGCGGCAGATCCTCGGGCTCGCCCAGAGCTACCTCGAGCCGCTGCAGCGGGCCGGGGTCGACACGGTCGTACTCGGCTGCACCCACTACCCGCTGCTCGCGGGCGTGCTGCAGATCGTGCTGGGCCCCGACGTCACGCTGGTGTCCAGTGCCGACGAGACGGCCAAGGACCTCGTGCGCGTGCTCATGGACCGCGACCTCGCCCGCGACCCGGCCGGTCCGCCGCCCGGCCCCCACCAGTTCCTCGCCACGGGCGACCCCGAGCCGTTCCGCAGGCTCGGGCGCCGCTTCCTCGGCCCGGAGATCGCCACGGTGTCCGCGCTGGCCACCCGCCCCGCCGACGTGCCTGCTCCGACCGCGGGCTGAGGGAGGCTGGCCAGGTCCCGCGGCCGGCCGGCGGGTAGCGTCACGCACCGTGATCGACGCCCTGGAGATACTGGTGCTCGTCGCGACCGGTGCCCTGGCGGTCTTCGGAGTGGTGCTCACGATCCTGAACCGCCCCCCGGACCGCACGATGCGCCTCGCGGTCGGTGCGGTCGAAGTGCTGCTCGTGGTGCAGGCGGCCATCGCGGCCGTCCGAGTGTTCTCGGGCACCGCGCTGCCGGAGACGCAGACGTTCCTGATCTATCTCGTCGTGTCGGTGTGCGTGCTGCCGATAGCCACCCAGTTCGCCACGGCCGAGCCCACCCGCTGGGGCGGCACCGTCATCGCCGTCGGCGCGATCGCCACCGCCGTGGCCGTGTGGCGGCTGCAGGGACTCTGGCTCGCCGGTGCCTGAGCCCGCCCGCGCCACCTCGTCCGGCCCGGGCCGGGTGCTGATCGCCGTCTACGGCGTGTTCGCCCTGTCGGCCACCGCACGTGCGCTCGTGCAGATCGCCACCAAGTTCCAGGAGGCCCCGCTCGCCTTCCTGCTCTCACTGGTGGCGGGCATCGTCTACATCCTGGCGACGATCGGGCTGAACGGCCGCGGGCCCGGCGCCCGCAGGCTGGCGTGGGCCGCCGTCGGGTTCGAGCTGGCCGGGGTGCTGGTCGTCGGCACGCTCACCGTGCTCGACGCCGCCGACTTCCCCGACGACACGGTGTGGTCGGTGTACGGGCGGGGCTACGGCTTCGTGCCGCTGGTGCTCCCGTTCATCGGGCTGTGGTGGCTGCGGCACACGCGCGCGCGTTAGCGTGCAGCCCATGAGGTTGATCGTGCTGGGCTGCTCCGGGAGCGGCC
This sequence comes from Pseudonocardia sp. OZ21, assembly GCF_059359135.1. Classification (NCBI taxonomy): domain Bacteria; kingdom Bacillati; phylum Actinomycetota; class Actinomycetes; order Pseudonocardiales; family Pseudonocardiaceae; genus Pseudonocardia; species Pseudonocardia sp. OZ21. The sequence continues at coordinate 8,012 of NZ_JCADBN010000034.1, read as the reverse complement.
CGGGCCCGGACTCGCCGGCGTCGGGCTACCTCGTCGAGGCAGGCGACACGCGCCTGGTGATGGACCTCGGCAACGGCACGCTCGGTGCGCTGCAACGCCACCTCGACCCGTGGGCACTCGACGGGGTGCTGTTCAGCCACCTGCACCCCGACCACTGCGCCGACTTCGCGTCGCTCGTCGTGCACCGCCGCTTCCACCCCCACCCGCCGTTCGACCCCACCACCCGGCCGCTGCCCGTGCACGCCCCCGCCGAAGCGCCCGACCGGTTCGCCGCGGCCTACGCGCCCTCGGCGGTCGAGCGGGCCGCCACCGACCTCGGCGACATCTTCACCTTCCACCCGCTGTCCGACGGCGGGCGCGCCACGGTGGCCGGCGTCGCGGTGCGGTCCGGGCTGGTGGACCACCCCTGCGAGGCGTACGCGCTGCGGCTGGAGCACGGCGGGCGCAGCCTCGTCTACAGCGGCGACACCGGCCCGTGCGACGGGCTGGTCGAGCTCGCCCGCGGCGCCGACGTGCTGCTCTGCGAGGCCACGTGGCCCCACGTCACCGAGTGGTGGGAGCAACCGCCGCCCGGGGTGCACCTGTCGGGGCGGCAGGCGGGTGAGCACGCGGAGGCGGCAGGCGTCGGGCGGCTGCTGCTGACGCACGTCCCGGCCTGGTTCCACGGCGACCAGTTGCTGGCCGAGGCCAAGGCCGCGTTCAGCGGGCCCGTCGAGCTGGTGGCGCCCGACGCCGCCTACGCGATCTGACCCCGTCCCCTCTGACGCCGGGGTCACCCGACCGGCGACCTAAGCTGGCCCGGTGACGCGAACGGATGGCACCCCCCAGGACGGGACCAGGGCAGATGGACGGTCGGACGACCAGCTACGGCCGGTGACGATCACCCGCGGGTTCCAGAAACATCCCGCGGGATCGGTGCTCGTCGAGTTCGGCGACACCAAGGTGCTGTGTGCGGCGAGCGTCACCGAAGGGGTGCCCCGCTGGCGCAAGGGCTCCGGCCTCGGCTGGGTCACCGCGGAGTACGCGATGCTGCCGTCGGCCACCAACACCCGCAGCGACCGCGAGTCGGTCAAGGGCCGCATCGGCGGGCGGACGCACGAGATCAGCAGGCTGATCGGCCGCTCGCTGCGGGCGTGCATAGACCTGGCGGCGCTCGGCGAGAACACCATCGCGCTCGACTGCGACGTCCTGCAGGCCGACGGTGGCACCCGCACCGCGGCGATCACCGGCGCCTACGTCGCGCTGGCCGACGCCATCACCTGGCTCGGTGCGCGCGGCAGCCTCGCCGACCCCAAGCCGCTGTCCTGCCGCGTCGCAGCAGTGAGCGTGGGTGTCGTCGACGGGCGGGTCCGCCTGGACCTGCCCTACGAGGAGGACTCCCGCGCCGAGGTCGACACGAACGTCGTCGCCACCGACACCGGCACCCTCATCGAGGTGCAGGGCACCGGCGAGGGCGCCACGTTCACGCGGAGCACGCTCGACTCCATGCTCGACGTGGCGCTCGCCGGCATCCGGCAGCTCTCCGACCTGCAGGCCGCCGTGCTCGCCGAGCCCTACCCCGGCACGCTGCCGGAGCAGTCGTGAAGGTGCTGGTCGCCACCCGCAACGCCGGCAAGCTGGCCGAGCTGCGGCGGATGCTCGCCGACGGGCCGGTCGAGGTGGTCGGGCTCGCGGACGTCCCGGAGTTCCCCGACGCTCCCGAGACGGGAGCGACGTTCGCGGAGAACGCGCTCGCGAAGGCCCGTGACGCCGCCACGGCCACCGGGCTCCCGTCCGTCGCCGACGACTCGGGGCTCGCCGTCGACGCCCTGAACGGCATGCCCGGTGTGCTCTCCGCCCGCTGGGCGGGCCGGCACGGGGACGACGTGGCCAACCTGGAGCTGCTGCTCGGCCAGCTCTCCGACGTCCCCGACGAGCGGATGGGCGCGGCGTTCGTCTGCGCGGCGGCGCTCGTGGTGCCCGGCGGCCTCGAGACCGTGGTGCACGGCGAGTGGACCGGCCGGATCGTCCGCGAGCCCCGCGGTGCAGGCGGGTTCGGCTACGACCCGATCTTCGTGCCCGACGGGGAGGAGCGCACCTCGGCCGAGCTGAGCCCCCAGGAGAAGGACGCGGCCTCGCACCGCGGGCGCGCCCTGCGCGCCCTGATCCCGCACCTGCGCGACCTCACCTGAGACGCACACGGCGGGCGACTCGCGGACGAGAACCGGGCGACTCGCGCACGGATTGTGGGCGACTCGCGGGGTGGTGGCGGGCGGCTCGCCGGGTCAGGAGGGCGGGGCTTCCTCGTTCAGGATGCGGCGGGCCACACCGAAGGCCGAGTTGGCCGCCGGCACCCCGCAGTAGATCGCGCTCTGCAGCAGCACCTCGACGATCTCCGCCTTGGTGAGGCCGTTGCGCAGCGCGGCCCGCAGGTGCAGCTCCAGCTCGGCGTAGTGCCCGTGCGCGACGAGGGCGGTGATCGTGATCGCGCTGCGCATCCGCCGGTCGAGCCCCGGCCTGGTCCAGATGTGACCCCACGCGTAGCGGGTGATCATCTCCTGGAACTCGGCCGTGATGTCGTCGGCGCGGGCCAGTGCCGCGTCCACGTGGTCGGGCCCGAGTACCTCGCGGCGCACGGCGAGCCCGTCCGGGTCGAGGTCGAGAGCGGGCGGTTGCGGCTGCTCGGTCGTCACGATCGTTCACGGTAGCCGCCGCGGCAGGAGCGGCTCGGTGACACCGTGGTGTCGGTCCGGTGGCCGGCTCGTGGCGCGTCACCCCGTGGTGACAGGTCCCCCGCGCTCGTCGGTACCGTCGGGTACATGACATGGAGGAGGGTCGCCGCGGGCGCTGCCGTGCTGGTGGTCGCCGGTGTCGCCGTCTTCCTCCTGCGCGACGGGATCCCCGACGTGCGCCGGACCGTGCAGGACGCCGGCCTGTGGGCTCCTGTGCTGTTCGTGCTGCTCCAGGGGGCGGTCACCATCACGCCGGTGCCGCGCACGGTGTTCACCGTGGCAGCCGGGGTGCTGTTCGGCTCCGTCCTGGGGGTGCTGCTCACCGTGGCAGGCACGGCGCTGGCCGCGGTGCTGGCCTACTGGCTGGTGCGGATGGTCGGCGGGCGGCTGGTGGAGCGGCACGCGCATCGGCGCGGGATCATGTGGATCCGCGAACGGCTCGACCACAGCGGGCTGCTCGCCGTGGTGTCCCTGCGCCTGATCCCGGCCGTGCCGTTCGCGGCGATGAACTACGCCTCCGCCCTCTCCGGCGTGCGGTTCCTGCCGTACCTGCTGGGCACGGTGCTGGGGGTGTTCCCCGGCACGATCGCGATCGTGGTGCTGGGGGACGCGGCGGTGGGCGGGAGCCCGCACCCTGCGATGTTCGCCGTGTCGGTGGTGTCGGGGCTGCTGGGGCTGGCCGGGGCGCTGGTGGTGGCGCGGCGCCACCCCGTCCCGAAGGAGCCGGCCACGTCCCCCGCGGCACGGCGTGAACCAGGCCTGGAACAGGCTGGATAGCTGCTGCCCCCACCGTGCGGGTCGGTGGTGACTGTGTACCGGCGGTGGGATTCGAACCCACACTGGCGGGTTCCTAGGACCCGTGCCTCTACCGTTGGGCTACGCCGGCTCGATTCCGCCCACACCACGTGTCGGTCAGGGCGTGACAGTTGGGACACAGGATACGTAGGTTCTCAAGTCGGTTGTCAGTGTGGTCACCGTTGACGTGATCGAGGGCGAGTGGCAGGGGTTTGCCGCGCCACTCCCGCAGGCCACACTCCTGGCAGTGGCTGGGAAGCAGCCCGGCTGCGACGAGCCTGATGCGTAACGAACTGGATCCCACGGTGGAGCCCCGTACCAAAAGCTCGTGCAGCGGCGTGAGACGTGTGGACGGCCGCTTCAGTCCGCGCGCCCAGCCCTGGCCCAGGAAATGGCTGGTGTCGAGGTCCAGGCGCCGGATGTGCGCGGCGACGAAGCGGAACATGCCACCGCTGGTGCTGTACCCCAATCGCCTCAGCACCCCGTGCACCGACGTCTCGATGCGGACCGCCTCGATAAGGTCCTCGTCCCGGAAGCGCCGTGAGTTGCGTGGTGAACCTGCGCCCGCGCGGGGCAGATGTGAGGCGTCCAGGCCGAGGCGGCGGATGTGCCTGCGGAGCACGTCGTACTTGCCGGGCTGCAGCCCGAGTAGCCGGCAGACCTCGCTCAGGGTGCGGGCGGTGGCCACCGCCTCGGCCAGCTGCTCGTCGGTCCAGCTTCGGGCGCGGGGCATGAGGAGATCATATCGAACACATGTTCGAAACCGGGCCGCGGCCGGTGACGTCGCCACGAGATCTGTCGGTTCGCCCTTACGAGGGCGCAGAGCGCTGTCTCGCGGCGATCGTCGGGCCGAGCGGGGGTCAGGCGGGGCGGGTCAGGTCCGACTGGCGGGCGATGGTGGCGGCCGCGCGCCGGACGCCGCAGACGTGGGTGCGGGGCACCAGGTCGTCGAGGAACCCGTAGCGGCGCCGGAGGTCGGCGGCTCCGCGGTGGCCCGCGGCGGCGCGGGTCTGCACCCCCCGCCACCAGTCCCTGATGTCGCCCCAGCCGGGGGCGGCGAGCGAGCCGCCGAACTCGTGCACGGCGAGCGCGGCGGACGCCCCGGCGAACAGCAGCCGGTGTTCGAGAGGCCAGCCCGCGATGGTGCCCAGCACCAGGGCGGCACCGAAGACGTCGCCTGCCCCGGTGGGGTCGAGGGCGTCGACGGGCAGCGCGGGGACCGAGGCCTCCTCGCCGGTGGCCGCGTCGACAGCCATCGCCCCGTCGCCGCCGCAGGTGACCACGGCGAGCGGGACGTGCCCGGCGAGCTTGTGCAGCGCGTCGCGGGGGCTGTCGGTGCGGGTGTAGCTCATGGCCTCCACGGCGTTCGGCATGAACGCGTCGCAGCCGGCGAGCGAGGAGAACAGGGCCGGGTCCCAGACACCGGTGGGGTCCCAGCCCGCGTCGGCGAAGATCATCGCGCCGTTCTCCCGCGCGCGGGCCACCCAGGTGGGCAGCACGGGGTCGGCGGCGCCCCCGCCGATGCTGGTGATCACCGCGCGCGACGGCGGTGGCGTGCCGATCAGGGCGTCACCGGTGATCGGGATGCGGTGCGCGTGGGTGACCATGCTGCGATCGCGCTGCACGGCCATCGAGACCGTGACGGGGGAGTGCCATCCCGCGAACTGCCGCGACCAGCGCAGGTCGACCCGTTCCTGCTCGGCGAGGGTGCGCCAGCAGAAGTCGGCGTAGACGTCGTCGCCGAAGCCCGCCGCGAGGCTGGTGCGCAGCCCCAGCCGGGACGCGGCGATGGCCAGGTTGGCGATCCCGCCGGGGCACGACGCCATCCCCGCGGCCCACACCTCGGTGCCTGCTTCGGGGAGCGCGGGCAGACCGGTGAACACGATGTCGAGGAAGACCGTGCCGGACATGAACACGTCGACGGTGGGCCAGTTGCCGTCCCGGACGTCGGCGAGGGGGTCCCACCAGACCGCTTCGTGCGGCGTGCTGAGCGGCCCGGCCGGAAACGCCTCCGGCTCGGGCAGCGCGTTGCGCGCTGCGCTGCTCACAGCGAACTCATCCCCCTCCAGAAGACCTGGCTCTTCGGATAGTGCCGTCCGGTCCTCGCGCGTGGCAATGCGATCGCACCCGGGGTGTGTCTTCGCTCACTCGGACGGCATGACGCCCTGCGTTACCGTCGGCGCGTGGTTCCGTCCCGGCAGGCGATCGCGTGAGGCTCACCGTCCTCGGCGGCGGCGGCTTCCGGGTGCCACTGGTGTACGCCGCGCTTGCGTCGGGTGGCTCGCCGGTCAGCGAGGTCGTCCTGCACGACGTGTCGGAGCCGAGGCTCGCCGCGATCCGCGCGGTGCTGGCGCAGCTGTCCGGTCCCGGAACCCCCGCCGTGCGCACCACGACCCGTCTCGACGAGGCCCTGGACGGCGCCCGGTTCGTGTTCTCGGCGATCAGGGTGGACGGGGCGGCCGGACGCACCGTGGACGAGCGTGTCGCGCTGGCCAACGGGGTGCTGGGGCAGGAGACCACCGGCGCGGGTGGCATCGCCTTCGGACTGCGCACGGTGCCGGTGGCGATGCGGGTGGCGGAGCGGGTGGCCGAAGTCGCGCCGCAGGCGTGGGTCATCAACTTCACGAACCCGGCCGGGATGATCACCGAGGCGATGCAGCGGGTGCTCGGTGAGCGCGTGGTGGGCATCTGCGACTCGCCCGTCGGACTCGCACACCGGGCGGTACGCGCGATCGAGGGGCTGGGCGTCGCCGCCGGGGACGGCCTGAGCGTCGGCTACGTGGGCCTGAACCATCTCGGCTGGCTCCGGACGCTGCGGGTGGACGGGGTCGACCGGCTTCCGGACCTGCTCGCCGACGACGCCGCACTGCGGTCGATCGAGGAGGTACGGCTCGTGGGCCCGGAGTGGGCGCGCACGATCGGGGCCCTGCCCAACGAGTACCTCTACTACTACTACTGCACGCGGGAGGCCGTGGCGGCGATCCGGTCGGCCCCTCGTACCCGCGGGGAGTTCCTCCAGGAGCAGCAGGCGCGGTTCTACGACACCGCAGCCGCCACCGAGCCCGGCGACGCGCTACGGCGCTGGACGCAGGTGCGGGACGAGCGTGATGCGACCTACATGGCGGAGAGCCGCGAGGCGAGTGGAGCAGGCGTGCGGGAGGCCGCCGACATGGCGGTCGGGGGTTACCAGCAGGTGGCGCTGGAACTGATGGGGGCCCTGTCGGGCGGGGCCGCCCGCACCCTGATCCTGAACGTCCGCAACGGCACGACGGTGCCCGGGCTGCCCGCCGAGGCGGTCGTGGAGGTGCCCTGCCTCGTCGGCCCGCACGGCGTCACACCGCTGGCCACCGACGCGCTGCCGGGCTCCATGCTCGGGCTCCTGCAGCAGGTCAAGGCGGTGGAGCAGGACACCATCGAGGCCGCCGTCACGGGATCGACCGCGCTGGCGGTGCGGGCCTTCGCCGAGCACCCGCTGGTGGACTCCGTGGCGGTCGCCCGTGACCTCGTGGCCGCCTACCGGGCGGAGCTGCCCGGGGTGGCCGCGGTGCTCGGCGACGCCGTCAGACCTTGAGGTCGCGACGCAGCTTGGCCACGTGCCCGGAGGCGCGCACGTTGTACAGGGCCTGCTCGACCTTCCCGTCCGGGTCGACCAGGAACGTCGAGCGGATCACGCCGGTGATGGTCTTGCCGTACATCTGCTTCTCCCCGTAGACGCCCCAGGCGGTGAGCACCTCCCGGTCGGGGTCGGACAGCAGGGGGAAGGTCAGGCCCTCCGTGTCGCGGAACTTCGCGAGTTTGGCCTGCTTGTCCGGCGAGATGCCGATGACCTCGAGCCCGGCGTCGCCGAGGTCGGGGAGGCTGTCGCGGAAGTCGCACGCCTGCTTGGTGCAGCCGGGGGTGCTCGCCGCGGGGTAGAAGTAGACGATGACCCGGCGGCCCCGGTAGTCCGACAGCGACACCGGCTTGCCGTCGGCGTCGGGAAGGGTGAACTCCGGGGCGGCGTCGCCCACCGCCAGTCGAGTACTCATGTCGGCGATACTGGCACCACGGCCGGGGGGCGCCGCGCCGACCCGCCCGGCCGCTCCCACCGGCGGAGCAGACGTGATCTACGGTGACAGCTTCGTCGTGGCACCTTCGTCGTTGCCACCTTCGTCGTGACAGTGCGGACAGCAGCAGGAGGCATCGTGGCGCGCGACCCGGACACCATCCAGCGCGAGATCGAGCAGGCAAGAGACGCGCTCGCCGACAGCCTGGACGCACTGGGAGAGCGGGCCCACCCGAAGCGCCTGGTGGATGCCGGCCGGGACAGCGTGCAGGAGCAGCTCACCGACCCGAGGATCCGCTACGGCCTGATGGCCGTCGGCGCGCTGATCGCCGTCGCGATGATCCGCCGCCTCTTCCGCTGACCGGGGGTTTCCCGCCCGGGCGTGCTAGGGAGTGTCTGGTCGATCATGGAAGCCAGCTGAGCAGGGCGGCGAGTTGTAGGGCACCGAGGTAGTTGCGGGC
>NZ_JCADBN010000033.1:0-29554 GCF_059359135.1 Pseudonocardia sp. OZ21 | reverse complement strand
TGGGTAGTGCTGGGACCGGCGTGTCATGACTCCATCTCCTCACAAGATCGAGCCTCCCGACACCCCGGGGCGCTTCAGACGGGCATGAGGTGGTGCGTCACAACGATCTGTCACCCAAGAACACGGTGTACCGCTCGGCGGATGAACCACTGGAGCCCGTTGCTCTGATCGACTGGGACTTGGCGGCACCAGGTCGGCGTGTCCATGACGTGGCGCATCTGTGCTGGCAGTACTTGAGTCTCGGCCCCGGCACAGATCCGTCATGGGCGTCCCGACGGATCCGTGAGGTTGCCGATGCCTACGGTCTGGCATCCGCCGACCGCCAGGAGCTGGTGTCAAACGTGGCTTGGTGGCAGGAACGCTGCTGGCGGGGTATCGAGAGTGGAGCCGCCGGTGGAGACGCGGCCTTGATCAGCTTGCGTAAGGCGGGCGTCCTGGAGGAGATACGGGCTGCACATGCCTGGGTGACGCACCACCAGCAGACGCTGGAGGCCGATCTCGCGTCCGACTGATCTGCGCAGGACATCACATCTGAGGTTCCCCCGCTTGCTCGGAGATCGACGATCATCGCCCAAGGGCCGCAAAGCGAGTTCGCGAAGCTGCAGTTCCGTGCGAGGAATCTGCTCTTCCTCGTCGACGTGCTCACGATGACGGTGCCGACGCAGCTCGCCGTGATCCCGCAGTACAGGATCGTGTCATGGCTGGGGTGGGTCGACACGCTGCAGGCGGTGGCCGTTCCGGGGCTGGCCAGCGCGTTCGGCATCTTCTGGATGCGCCAGCACATCGTGACGACCCTCAAAGACGAGCTGATCCAGGCCGCCCGGATCGACGGAGCGAGCACCTGGCAGATCTTCTGGCGCATCGCGTTCCCGATCGTCCGACCGGCGGCGTTCGTGCTGGGGCTGTTCGGCTTCGGGACGGCGTGGAACGACTTCCTCTGGCCGTTCATCGTGCTGAAGTCGCCCGAGCGGTTTACTTTTCAGATCGCCATCAAGGCGCTGCAGAGCAGCGACGCCGTCGATCTCGGACTCGCCATGTCGGGCTCGATCCTGGCGACGCTCCCGCTGCTGGTGCTGCTCATCTTCGTAGGGGGCAAGATGGTCTCCGCCGGCATGCTGGACGGGGCATTCAAGGGGTGGCGTCCGCGACGGGGCCCGCGCCACAGCATCCACGACACGGTGGCCGCCCGGTGGTGGGAGGCGGGATTCCGCTCCACAACGGCGAGTACGGCGTGGTGGCCCTCGGCGATCCGGCTGCGGAACGCCTGATCGTCATCCACCACCGGTTCGTGCTGCCCAACGGGACACGGGACATGGCACCGCGGGACACGGGACATGGCATCGCCCGCGTGGACGAGCCCGGCGCGCTCGCCGAATGGGCGTGGCGACGGTCGAGGGATGCCCCGAGCCGTTCTTCAGCTGGGAGCTCGAGACCGGCGGTATGGTGTGCGCGTCCTCGCAGGCAACTGACGTGGGGCGACCGACGAGGGCTGCAACGGCCGCTCCGGTGGGTGTGGTCGCGGTCGACGGTTGGCGGACCGCACGATCGATGGGAGCGGGGATGTCGCGGGTGTCACCGTCGAAGCCGGCCGGCCGGGCCACCGCAACGGTCCTCTCGACCCTGCGCGCAGCCATCCTGAGCGGTGACCTGGGCCCCGGCGAGCAGATCCGGCAACAGCTGTGGGCCGACCGCACCGGTGTCAGCCGGCCACCGCTGCGCGAGGCGCTCGAGATCCTCACCAACGAGGGCCTGCTCGTGCACGGGCTCAACCAGGGCTACTTCGTCGCGAAGTTCAACCGCGACGAGATGGAGCAGCTCTACACGATGCGCCTGCTGCTGGAGCGCGAGGCGCTCGAGGAGATCGAGTGGCCGAGCGAGGCCCAGCTCGCGGAGCTGAAGAACGTCGCCGACGACATCGAGCAGCACGCCCGCTCCGGGCGTCCGGACATCGCTCTCCAGGAGCTCGCCGAGTTTTACCTGGGGATCTACGAGCTGTCGCCCAAGAAGCTGATCGTCGAAGAGGTCAAGCGGCTGTGGGTGCGCACGGCCGCCTACCGCTCGCTGAGCGTCGACGTCAGCAGTGACCCGGGACGATCGGGCCAGCGGCTGCACGTGATCGTGGACGTCCTGCGGGCCAAGGACCTTCCCCGGCTGCGGGAGCTGCTGCTGCGACCGACCCTGCGCGGGCGGTCCGGGGTGGCCGTGGGGAGTCACGTCATGTCGTCCGGGCCCGGCCGCCGCGCCGCCGGATAGCGAGGGTCCCTCCTGGCAGAAAGCCGCCGTCGGCACGGCGTCTATTGACACCACCCACAAGTGGCTTCACGATTGAAGACACTGCCGCCCACCATCCCACCACGGAGCGCCGGCAGGCGTTCGCTCGATCTCGCGCGACGAAGGCCCTCTGACCAGGTGTGACTTCGCGCGCTCTGGCGGCGATCACGGTCGTGAACCGTTCTTGCGGAGGAACTCGATGCTGAGCCATGCCGACAACGAAACGATCTGCCGCGTGGGCAAGGGCACGCCCATGGGCGACCTGATGCGCGAGTACTGGGTGCCGTTCGCCCTCGCGAACGAGCTAGAGCCGGACTGCGACCCGGTGCGGATCATGTTGCTGGGCGAGCGGTTCCTGGCGATCCGGACGACGTCCGGCACCCCCGTGCTGATGGACGAGACGTGCCCGCACCGGGGCGCGTCGATGTGGTACGCCCGCAACGAGAACGAAGGGATCCGCTGCGTCTACCACGGCTGGAAGTTCGACGGGACCGGCGCGTGCGTCGACATGCCGAACGAGCCGGTGGGCAGCAACTTCAAGGACAAGGTGCGGCTGCCCACCTACCCGGTCACGGAGGCCGGCGGCTTGGTGTGGGCCTACATCGGGCCCCGCCACACCCCGCCGCCGATGCCGTCCTTCGAGTGGTTCGACAACCCGGACGGCACGAGTGCGTCATGGGCGTTCCAGCGCGAGTGCAACTGGCTGCAGGCACTCGAGGGCGACATCGACACCAGCCACTTCGGGTTCCTGCACGTCGGCCACGCCGATCCCGAGGACGCTCCGGAGGGGTCGTTCCTCCGGTACACCATCGAGGACCGCGCCCCGCGGTACAAGGTGCTCGACACCGAGTTCGGCGCGACGTACGGCGCCTACCGCCCGGCGGGCGCGGAGGACAGCCTGTACTGGCGTTTCGCGCACTTCCTGTTCCCCTTTTACACGATGGTCCCGACCGGCGTGCTCGGCGCGAAGTCGCAGCTGCGTGCGTGGGTGCCGATGGACGACACGCACACCATGGCGTTCCACTCCGCGCCGGGCGCGCGGCGCTACACGGCGCCGGCGTCGCAGAAGGTCGGGATCACCGAGCGGGAGGCCACGGCGACCGAGTTCCTGCCCAACACCTCGGACTGGTTCGGCCGGTTCCGGATCACCGCGCGCGTTGAGAACGACCACCTCATCGACCGCGCCTTGCAGCGCAGCGGCGAGAGCTACACCGGTCTTGCCGGGGTGAACGTCGAGGACCAGGCCATCACCGAGAGCATGGGCCCGATCTTCGACCGCACCCGCGAGCACCTCGGCAGCTCGGACATCATGGTCATCCGGGTGCGTCGCCGACTGCTCGCGGCGGCCCGCGCGCTCGCAGCGGAGGGCACCGTCCCGCCCGCGGTCGACGCCCCCGCGGTCTACCAGCAGCGTTCCGGGGGGATCGTGCTGCCGGCCGACGCCGACTGGATGGAGGCGACCGCGGAGCTGCGCAAGGCGGGCGTCGAGCACCCCGAACTCGACCCCGCACTGGCCGGCGGGGCGTGAGATGCCGGAGACCACCACGGCACCCTCACTCGACGACCTGCTCCGGATCCCCTACGTCCTCGACGTCCAGGCGGTGGAGGTCGCGCCGGGGGAGTGGGCCTGCCGGGTCGGGTACGACGAGCTGCCCGGCTGCGTCGCGAAAGGGCGCACCCCGTTCGACGCGCTGACCCGCCTCGAGCGGTTGCGCGTCGAGATGGTCACCGAGCTGTACGAGCAGGGCAAGCCGGTCCCGGCGCCGCGCGCGCCGTTGCGCGTGTAGTCGCCTGCACCCACCCGTTCTGACGATCCGGCCCGCCGCTGCGGCGCCCGGCGTGCCGCGCCACGCCCTGGATCCGGTCCGAGAGAAAGGCTCCGACAATGCTGTCAGCCGAAGACAACGAGATCCTGACCCGCGTCGGGCCGGGAACGATCATGGGCAATCTCCTGCGGCGCTACTGGACGCCCGCGCTCCTGGCGAACGAAGTGCCGACGCCGGGCGGCGACCCCGTCCGGGTGCGCCTGCTCGGCGAGGACCTCGTCGCGTTCCGCGACCTGAACGGCCGGGTCGGGCTCATCCAGGAGAACTGCCCGCACCGCGGAACGTCGCTCTACTTCGGCCGGAACGAGGGGACGGCGCACGCGCCCTCGGTGCCCGGCGAGGGCCTCTGCGGGCTCCGGTGTCCGTACCACGGCTGGCAGTTCGACGTCGATGGCAATTGCATCGACATGCCGTCCGAGCCGCCGACCAGCACCTTCAAGGATCGGGTCCGGGCGAAGGCTTACCCCGCGCACGAGTCCGGGGGTCTGATCTGGACCTACATGGGTGCTCCGGACACCATGACGCCGTTCCGGGACTTCGGCACCGACTCGCTCCCCCCGGAGTACGTGTCGGCCGGGAAGACCTTCTCGCCGTGCAACTGGGTGCAGGCGATGGAGGGCAATCTCGACAGCGCCCACATCTCGTGGCTGCACCAGTTCAACGCGATCGACGACATTCCCGACGACGGCACGGACAAGCCGGGCTACCTGTCCGTGGACATGTCGTGGAAGATCTGGCGCCACGACCGCGCACCGCGGCTCGAGGTCCACGACACCTGGTACGGCTACCGGTACGCCGGCATCCGGACCACCCCGGGCGGTCACACCCACGTGCGGATCACCGGCTTCTGCGTCCCGTACATGACGGCGGTCGCCAGCATCCCGTTCCGGTCCCGGCTGTCGATGTTCGTGCCGATCGACGACGAGAACACGTGGCGGATCAACGCCGTCGCCCAGCCGCCGCGGAACCCCAACAGCTACGGCGGTGGGCACGAGCTCTTCGACGTCACGAACTACCCGTACGAAGCGCGCAAGTTCACCGGCATCCGGGGCCGGCGCTGGACGGCGGAGAACGAGTACGAGATGGACCGGGACGTCCAGCGGAACGAGACCTTCACCGGCATCCCGGACTTCAACAGCCAGGACCTCATGGCGACCGAGTCGATGGGCCCGATCTATGACCGGTCGCAGGAGCACCTCGGCACGACCGACCGGGCGGTGATCCGCATGCGCCGGATCCTGCTCGACGCGGCCAAGCGCCTCGCCGAGAACGGCGCGACCCCGCCCGCTCTGGCCGGCGTCGAGGGGCACGACTTCCGGACCTTCCGTTCCGCGGAGAAGATCCTCGAAGCCGGTGAGGACTGGCGAATCCTCGGCACCGACGACGACCCGACGGTCCAGGAGGCGATGCTCGCCACCGGCGAACAAACCTGACGCACTCCGGAAATCGGCGCTCGGTCAGCTCGCTGGCTCTTCTTCCGGCGGCCCCCGCTGCCACCCCACCCCTCGACCGCGGCCAATGCAGTCCGCGGCAACGCGAGGAGCACATTGTGTGCCGAATTCGTACCCGTACGCGCTCGATGATCTGGGTCCTCATTGCCTGCGTGGGAATGCTGACAGCGGCGTGTGGCAGCCCCGCCGGTTCTGCGCAGGCGGGCCCGAGCAGCACCACACTCGACTCGTCGCGTTCCTTCGGTGGTGACCCGGCGACGGAGGGCACCCCGACACCCGGTGGGGTCCTCCGATACGGCATGGACCGTGAGCCGGTGGCTCTGGATCCCGTCGTCCCCGGTTCCCAGGAGGCGATCTACGCGATCTACGACCCCCTGATGCGGGTGAACGACAAGCGCGAGCTCGTGCCCTATCTCGCGCAGTCCATGACGACGGCGGACAGGGGCAAGACCTGGATCCTGAAGCTCCGTCCGGGCGTGCAGTTCCAGGACGGGACACCGCTCGACGCGGATGCGGTCCTGTTCAACCTGAAGCGGCAGCAGGACACGGTCCGGTCGCCGGGCAACGTGTATGCCAAGCAGATCGCCTCGATGACGGCGGTCGACGACCTGACCGTCCAGCTCGTCCTGCAGGACCCGTTCGGGTCGTTCGCCAACGCGTTCGCGCTCCGGTCCAACGACGGGACGCTCGGTCTGATGGCCTCGCCCACCGCGGTCCGGAAGTGGGGCAAGGAGTACGCGCGCCATCCGGTGGGAGCCGGTCCGTTCGAGTTCGACGAGTGGCAGCCCGACTCCCGGATCGTGGTCAAGAAGTTCGCGAACTACTGGCAGAAGGACAAGGGCCTGCCCCACCTCGACGGCGTCGAGTTCCGACCGCTGCCGGACACCGACTCGGCGTACGCGTCGCTCGAAAACGGCGACATCGACATGCTGTTCGCCTCGTACCAGACGTCGTTGGTGCGGGCCTCGAAGAACCCCGACCTGGTCACCTACTACAACCCGGGCAACGGCGGGGAGTTCCTCTACTTCAACTTCACCAAGCCGCCGTTCAACGACCGGCGCATGCGCGAGGCGGTCCTGGCAGCGCTCAACCCGCAGGCCATGAGCGCGACCCTCTACCAGGGGTACATGGAACCCGCGCAGACGCCGTTCTCGCCGGACAGCCCCTACTTCAGCCGGGACGCGGCCGACCAGTACCCGAAGTACGACCCGGATCGCGCGCGCCAGCTGATCGCCGACTACAAGGCCGGCGGCGGGGACCCCAACTTCACCCTGTCCTCGGCCAACAACCCGACGCGCGCGCAGTTCGCCGAGTTCGCCCAGGCCCAGTGGGCCGCGGTGGGCATCGACGTGAAGCTGAACCTGCAGGACCTCGCCACGTTCAGTTCCGCGGTGGTGCAGAGCGGGAACTTCCAGATGACGACCTGGGTCTCGGGGTGGCCCGATCCCTTCCCGAACCTCCTGCAGCTCCTGCGTACCGGAGGGAGCGGGAACTACGGCGACTACTCGAACCCCCAGGTCGATTCCCTGCTCCTCGACGCGGTCAGCACCACGGATCAGACGAAACGGGTCGAGGACTACAAGCAGGTGCAGCTCATCGCCGGCCAGGACCTCGCCATCGGGTGGTACAGCCGGGCCGCCACGGGGCTCCTGGCGACCAAGAACGTCAAGGGCGTCGTGCTGGACATCCCGACGGGCCCGCAGATGTGGGCGACCGCCTGGCTGTCGCACTAGCGGCGTGGTCCCGTGGCTGCGAGGCGCGGCAGGCGCCCCCGCAGCCAGTGGCGCCCGGTGCGGGCCGCACATGAACGACAGAGTGGAGTGGACGACATCGACGACCTTCCGGCCGGTGTGCGCTGGGTCGGGGGCCGTTCTCGGGGGAGCGTTTCGACGATGCGAAATCGACTGGTGTGCATATCGGCAGCACTGGCGGCAGTCACGCTGATGGTGACCGGCGCCTGCGGGGCAGCTCCCGGCAACGGTCCGGCGGACCGTCCCGCGCTCACCGCCGTCAACCCGTATGGCGGGGACCGGGCGAGCGAAGGGCAGCCCGTGCGTGGCGGCACGTTGCGCGTCGCCATGGACCGCGATGCGGTCAGCTTCGACCCGGCCGTGCAGAACGCGAACCAGGCGGCGTCGGTTGTCTACGACTCGCTGATGCGGCTCACCCCGGAGGGGAAGACCGAGCCGTTCGTCGCGCAGTCGATGGAGAGTCCGGACAACGGCCTGACCTGGCGGATGGGTCTGCGTCCCGGGGTGCGGTTCCAGGACGGCACCGATCTCGACGCAAATGCGGTCGTGGTCAACGTGCAACGGCACATCGACCGGGTCGCGTCGCCGGCGCACCAGTTCGCCGAGCGCATCCGCTCGATGCGCGTCGTGGACCCGCTCACCGTCGAGTTCACGCTGATCGAGCCGATGGGGGAGTTCCCGACGGTGTTCGCGCTGAGCTACTCGGCCGGGACGCTGGGAATGCTGTTGTCACCGACGGCCATCCAGAACTACGGCGCGGACGTCGGCGCACACCCGGTCGGCGTCGGTCCCTTCCGGCTGGTCGACTGGGTGCGTGACTCGCACATCACCTTCGTCCGCAACGAGGACTACTGGCAGGCGGGGCTGCCCTACCTCGACGGCATCGAGTTCCGCCCGCTCCCGGACACCGACACCCGATTCGCCTCCATCGCCAACGGTGATGTCGACTACGTCTACGGCGGCTACTACCAGGAGCTGAGCCGAGCGCTCGGCAACCCGGACCTCAAGGTCTACTACGGGCCCGGTTCCGGAGGTGAGAGGCTCCAGTTCAACCACGCGGCCGCTCCGTTCGACGATCGGCGGATGCGAGAGGCGATCGTGCGGGCGATCGACCTGCGGGCGCTCTCGGTCAGCCAGTACGGCGGCCAGATGATCGCCGCCGACAGCCTGTTCGACCCGGCCAGCCCATATCACACGCAGGCGGCGTCGGAGGCGTGGCCGACATTCGATCTCGACGAGGCACGCAGGCTCGTCGAGGCCTATCGAGCCGACGGCGGAAACCCCGACTTCACCTTCAAGACGACCACCACCCGGACGGCGTTCGCCGAGTTCATGCAGGCGCAGGTGGCGGCGATCGGAATCGACATGCAGGTCAAGCAGTACGACCTCGCGCAGTTCTCGTCGGCGGTCGTGCAGGGCGGGGACTTCCAGCTGACGACCTACGTCGGCTCGATCGACACGCCCTACCCGGTCGTCGCGAACATGCTGCACTCGAACGGCAGCGCCAACTACGGCAAGTACTCCAATCCCAAGGTCGACCGGCTGCTCGACGAGGCGGCGGTGACCACCGACGAGGCCACGCGCACGCGGGACTACCAGCAGGTGGAGCTCCTGTCCGGGCGGGACCTGGCGGTGGCCTGGTACAGCCGGAACTACTCGTCCAACATCGCGCGCAAGGAGGTCAAAGGTGTCTACCGGTACATGACCTCCGGTGTCTGGTACGAGCGGGTCTGGCTGGACCGGCGGGGCTGATCGGGGCCGGGCAGCGCAGTCGACGCGTTGCCGCCCCGTCGTTGCTGCGGCGGGGACGCGCCGCTCGACGCGAAGGTCGGCGTCCCCCATCATCCAGCGCCACAGGTGTCCCGTCCCGCGTGCCGCTGCCGATGTTCAGGCCAGGGTGGCCGCCACGGGTTGTGTGGGGCAGGGCGTGGGCCGTGGCGACGGCGGCGTTCGTGAGTGAACCGGCGTGGATGTTGAGGCCGTTGGCCAGGCTCGCGTCCGCGCGCAGAGCGGCTTCCCAGCCGCGGTGGGCGAGGGCCACGGCGTACGGCAGGGTGACGTTGGTGAGGGCCTGCGTTGAGGTGGTCGGCACCGCGCCGGGCATGTTCGCCACGCAGTAGAAGATCGAGTGGTGCACGACGTAGGTCGGGTCGTCATGGGTGGTCGGCCGGGAGTCGGGGAAGGACCCGCCCTGGTCGATCTGCCGTAGGCGGTCCACGTCGGTGTCCAGGATCTCCACGTCGGATCCCATTCCCGAGCGTCTGCCGGGGCCACGTGCCGCCTACTGCACGTCGATTGCGGCTCGGCCGCCACCCTCCTCGCCACCACCGGTAGACGTCATCCGGGCCAGGACCGCGACCAGCTGCTGGCGGGCCTCCTCGCGTAGCGCGGAGCGCTCCTCCGCGGCCTCCCGGCGCACGGCGGCCAGGTCCTCACAGCTGGTCCCAGTTCGGTACGCAGCCGTTCCAGAGCGGCCCGGTCCTCGCCGGCCCGCTGCTCGGCGGTGCTGCGCTGCGCTGCAGCGTCTGACCGAACGGCGGCCAGCTCTGCGGCGTGGTCGGTGCGCAGCTGTTCCATCGCCGTCCGGTCCCGGTCGGCCTACTCCTCGACGGCGGCCTGGGCGGTCTCCGCGCGGGCGCGGGCCTCGCCGGCCTCGCGCCGGTAGCCGTCGGCCTCGTGTCGAATGCCCAGGACCTCGGGCCGCGCGTTCCTGGGCGACCCTGATCTGCTCGGCCGCGTCGTGGCGTGCGGTCTCGGCGGCGACGGGAGGGCTTTTGAGGAACGAGTGTTCTTGACTGATCGTTCCTCAATGGTTTAGCGTCGTGGCATGGGCAGGCGAAGGGCGTTCGACGAGGACGAGGTGGTGCGCGCCGCCGTGGGATTGTTCGGTGGCCGCGCGTACGACGGGGTGTCCGTCGACGACCTCGTCACGCACCTCGGCGTGCACCGCAACAGCCTGTACAAGACGTTCGGCAGCAAGCGCGGCCTTTACCTGGTCGCCCTGCGCCGCCACCTCGCCGACGACGTCCGCCCTTTGGCCAAAGCGCTCGCCGCGGCATCGGACGCCGCGACCGCGCTGCGGCTCGTCACGTCGGCCGACCTCGGTCTGCTGCTGCTCGCGGCGGTCGAACGGGCACCGACCGATGAGGAGGTGGCCGCCGAGGTGGCCGCGGCGTTTGCCGCCGTCGACCAGGCGATCGCCGACGCGCTCGACATTTCCACCGCCCTGGCCGCCGCCGTCACGGCCGCCGCACTTGGCATCCTCCTGCGCGGCAACCCCGACGGTGTCGGCACCGCGCTGACCCAACACCTCGATCCTCTCAACTGACAGGAAACAGATATGGCACTGGTCCACATCGACGGGCGATCATCGCCGACCACTGCCCGCCCGACCGGGACACGGCCCTGCACGAGGCGGCCGCGCTCATCGGCGCCGACATCGCGGTCTGGCAGGGCGACAAACGGGTGGTTGCGGTCTGGCAGGAGCACCTCCCGGAACGGACGGCCGACTCCCGGCACCCGATGCTGCACGCCGCGCTGCGCGCCGCCCAGCTGTGGGCCGCAGGCGACGGCGAGGCAGCGCTCGCGCAGGGCTGGCGGACCTGGGAGCTCGTCGGGTGCGCGACGCCGGCGGTCGGCCGGCGGTCGCTGCTGACCCGGCTGTGCGCGATCGCCGCGGTGGACCGCCGCCCGCAGTGGCACGCCCGCCTGATGGCCGCCTCGGCCGACTGGCGCCGGGCCGCGCAGGGGGCCGAGGCCGTCAGCGCCGCGCAGACCTGGGACCTGCTGCGCGGCGTCCTCGGGGACGCCGACGTCGCGGGGCGGGCGATCCTGGCGCGGGCGGTCGAGCCGGTGCGCAGCCGGGGGCACCGCGCCGAGCTGGCCTGGGCGCTGCTGGCCGCGGGCGCGAGCGCGGCCGATCCGGTCGCCGGCTGGTCGGAGGCGCACGCGATCGCCGGGGAGATCGGGGCGGTCGTGCTGCGGACCCGGCTGTGCCGGATCATGGACGAGCGCGGAGTGCGCCCGCCTGCGCACCGGGCCGGGGACCCCGACCTCACGAGCGTGCAGCGGCGCATCGTGGAACTGGTCGAGCGGGGCATGACCAACCGGCAGATCGCCCGCGACCTCAGGATGAGCGAGAAGACCGTCGAGAACCACCTGACCCGGTTGTTCGTGCGCTTCGACTGCCGCACCCGGCACGGGCTCGCCACCGCGCGGCTCACCGCCCGCCGCCACGAGCGCGAAGGCGGGGTCGTGAGCAACGACCACACCGGCGGGGAGGCGTGCGCGTGAGCGGCTCGGTGCTGACCGCGGCACCGGGAGGGCGCGGCGGCCTCGCCCGGGCCGTCGCCGCGGCTCCGGAAGGCGCGACGGTGGTGCTCGCGGCGGGCACCTACACCGGCCCCCTGGTCGTGGACCGCTCCCTGACGCTCACCGCCGAGGACGGGCCCGGATCGGTCCACCTGCACGTCCCGTCCGGTCCCGCCCTCGTGGTCGTCGGGGGTGCGGTGACGGTGTCCGGGCTGGGCGTGCGCGCCGCGGGCGACGACCCGGCGGTCGCCGTGTCGGGCGGGCGGCTCGAGCTCGTCGAGTGCGCGGTGCGGGCCACGGCGTGGACGGCGCTGCACGCAGGCGCGGGCGAGCTCGCCCTGCGCGACTGCGAGGTGGACAACGGCGCCGGTGCGGGTCTCGTCGTCGCCTCGTCCGCCGCCGCCACCGTCGACTCCACGCGGATGCACGGGATCGGTTCGACGGCGCTGGTGGTCGTCGACGACGGGGTCCTCACCGTCCGCAACTGCGCCGTCGGTCCCTGCGGCGGGAACGGCGTCTTCGTCACCGGCGCGGCCGCGGCCACGGTCATCACCTCGGTGCTCGAGTCGACCGTCGGACCGACGCTGGCGATCGAGGGGAGCGGCGGGTTGACCGCCATCGGCACGGTGGTGCGCGATTCCGCCGGCGTCGGCGTCTACCTCGCCACGTCGGGCACGGTGTCCCTCGACGAGTGCACCATCGAGGGCAGCGCCGCCGAGGGCGTATACGTCGATGCGGGTTGCGCACCGGTGCTGCGCGGCTGCCGGATCACCGGCGGCGGGGGGCGGGGCCTGCACTTCACCGGGCGCTCGGCGGGCACGGTGTCGGACTGCGAGGTGTCGGGAACCGCCGGTGCGGGGGCCGGCATCACCCGGCGCAGCAGGCCCGAGATCAACCGGCTCACCGTCGTCGACGCCGGTGCGGCCGGCGTGCAGGTGGACGAGGACGCCGAGCCGTTCGTCCGGCGGCTGCGGGTGCTCGCCCCGGCCGGGCCCGGGATCGTCGTGGACGGAGCACGGGGGCGG
This sequence comes from Pseudonocardia sp. OZ21, assembly GCF_059359135.1. NCBI lineage: Bacteria > Bacillati > Actinomycetota > Actinomycetes > Pseudonocardiales > Pseudonocardiaceae > Pseudonocardia > Pseudonocardia sp. OZ21. The sequence continues at coordinate 16,919 of NZ_JCADBN010000033.1, read as the reverse complement.
TGGGAGACCGTCGAGGTCGAGCGCGCCGGGGCGGCGGGTGCGGTCCTGCGCGGCGGGGCCAGGGTCGAGGTGCTGGGTGCGAGCTTCCGGTCGGTGGCCGGCCACGGCGTGCACGTCGACGGGGCGGCGCTGGCCGTCACCGACGCCGACATCGAATCGTGCGGGCAGGACGGCATCCGCGCCGACGCCGATGCCGAACTGCTCGTGGAGCGCTGCCGGGTGCGCGACGCCACCGGATCGGGGCTGCGGTTCGACGGCCGCTCCACCGGCTCGGTGAGCGGCTCGGAGTTCACCGGCTCCGTCGACGGCGGGATCTTCGTCGCCACCACCGAGCCCGTGCGCGTCGCCGACTGCGTGGTCCGCGACAACGGCGGCCCCGGCGTGGTCGAGGCCGTCTCCGGGGTGGACCTGCAGGTCCGGGATCTGATCGACACCGGCAACCGCGACCGGCCGCTCGTCGCCGCGGTGACCGGGCAGGCGGGCGAGCCGGCCGCGGCCGTGCGGGCCCGGTCGTCGGACGACCCCTTCAGCGCGTTGCAGGGGCTGGTCGGGCTGGCCGGGGTCAAGGCCGACGTCACCTCGATGGTGAACCTCAACAAGATGGCCAAGCGCCGCCTCGACGCCGGGCTCTCGGCGCCGCCGATGGCCCGCCACCTGGTGTTCGCCGGTGCGCCGGGGACCGGGAAGACGACGGTCGCCCGGCTCTACGGCGAGATCCTCGCCCAGCTCGGGATCCTGCGCTCGGGGCACCTCGTCGAGGTCGCCCGCGCCGACCTGGTCGCCCAGATCATCGGCGGGACGGCCATCAAGACCACCGAGGCGTTCGAGAGCGCGCTCGGCGGGGTGCTGTTCGTCGACGAGGCGTACACGCTCTCCAGCAGCCGCGGCGGAAGCGGTCCCGACTTCGGGAAGGAGGCGATCGACACCCTGGTGAAGCTGATGGAGGACCACCGCGACGACGTGGTGGTGATCGCCGCGGGCTACTCGAAGGAGATGACGCAGTTCCTCGCGGCCAACCCGGGGATGGAGTCGCGGTTCTCCCGGACCCTGGAGTTCGTGAACTACTCGCCGGAGGAGCTGGTCACGATCGTGCGGCTGCAGTGCCGTGCCCACGACTACCGTCTCGAGGAGGACGCTGCCGCGGCGCTGCTGGTCCACTTCGACGAGATCCCGAAGGACGGCACGTTCGGCAACGGGCGGACCGCGCGCCGCGTGTTCGAACGGATGGCCGACCGCCAGGCGTCCCGGCTCAGCGTCGCACCGCCCGGGCCGGCGGCGGACCTCACCCTGCTCACGATGGCGGACCTGGACCTCTCCCCCTGACGGGGCGGTACGGTCCGGTCACCGCCGCCCGAGGTTGCCCGTCACCCCCAGCGCGACCAGGCCCATCACCAGGAAGATCGCCGCGATCACGGCGAGGACGACGACCAGGGAGAAATCGCTGTGGTACCGCTCGGCCACCGCCTCGGCGAACCCGGCCCCTCGGTGCAGGCGTTGCCCAGGCACAGCACGACCAGCACCGCCGCCTCACCCGAGACGCCGAAGCGGCGGATCAGCAACAGCGCGGCGCCGGCGATGAAGTAGTGCGCGAACTGCGACTGCACGACCAGGTCGATCAGCCCGCTGAGCGGGCGCCGAGCAGCCGCTCTGCACCACGCCGACCGCGGCGAGGTGAGGACCCGTCGACGGCTCAGGCCGATCAGGACGAGCAGTGCGATGATGGCGTAGAACCGCAGTTCGGCCCACAGCGTCCAGTGGACGACGTCGAGGTTCTCGACGTCGACCAGCGAGTTCAGCATGGTCAGGTTGGTCAGGTACTGGGTCGCGGTGACCGGGAACAGGATGCCCCCGGCCAGGGCCGAGATCACGGCGGTGAGGGTGACCGCGACCCAGTAGGCGGGGTAGAGCCGCACCACGCGGGAAACGATGAACTGCCGGGTGCTGCGCTGCCAGGCGCTCATCAGCACGACGAACCCGCTGATGACGAAGAACAGGTCGACGCCGAGGTGGCCGTAGCGGGCGATCAGCCCGGTGGTCGGGAACTCCACGTCGATGTAGCCGGAGGCCGGGCCGGAGTACAGGTAGTGGACGAACACCACGGCCATCGCGGTGCTGATCCGCAGCAGGTCGATCTCGTGCAGCCGCGGCGGTGGGGCCGTGGCGGCCGTCGGTGGGGCCGTGACGGGCGGCGGCGGGCGGGCGCGCATCGGGACGGTGAGGGCCTCGGCGGACCGCTCGGACGGGATCATCAGCTCCGGTCCGCGGTCCGGACGGCGCGGCCCACCGCGGGAGCGGAGGCCAACGCCGTGTCGACGGGGTGTCCAGCAGCTCCGGGAAGCTCATCCCCGCGGCCTGTCACATCCGCGGGTACTGCGACGCCGCGGTGAACCCCCGAAACGTGTTGATCTCGTTGAAACACCAGCTCGCCGTCCGCCCGTAGGAAGAAGTCCACCCGGGCCGGCCCGGCGCAGCCGATCGCGTCGAACGCGGTCCGGGCCTGTTCGGCGAGCCGGAGCGCGGTCGCCGGGTCGAGGTCCGCCGGGACGGCGAACACGGTGCTGGGGTCGGAATACTTCGCGTGGTAGTCGAACACCGCCTCGTCCGGGACGCCGATCTCCAGCGCCGGGCTGTCGACGACGGTGCCGTCGGGCAGTTCGAGCACCCCGATGTCGATCTCCCGGGCGGGCACGGCGCTCTCCACCAGCACCCGGGGGTCGCTGCGGCGGGCCAGCCGCACGCCGTCGGGCAGGTCGGCCCAGTCCACCACCCGGGTCACGCCCAGGCTCGAGCCCGCCCGCACCGGCTTGACGAAGACCGGCAGCCCGAGCCGCGCCCGGTCGGTCGCATCAAGGTCGTCCGCGCCCGGCACGAGTGTGACCGAGTCGGCCACCGCCGTCCCGGCCGCTGCCACCAGCTTCGTGGTGCGGACCTTGTCCATGGCCAGCGCGCCGGCCAGCACCCCGCAGCCGACCACCGCGGCGCCCGTCGCGGCGAAGCAGGACCGTGCGGAGCCGTCCTTGCCGTGGGGGCCGTGCAGCGCCGCGAACACGACGTCGCAGGTCCGTAGCCGCTCGATCGCGGCCAGCACGGTCGCAGCCAGCGGTACGGCCGGGTCGGGGGCGGGTAGGAATGGGCGGGTAGGAATCGGTCCAGGTCGGGCACCGCGTCGGGGTTGCTGGTGTCGGCGGGCAGGTCGGCGCCGATCGACCAGGATCCGTCCCGGTCGATCCGCACCGGTACGACCGCGTCCCGGGCGGGGTCCAGGTGCGCCACGATGCTCTCGGCCGAGCGGCGCAACACGTCGTGCTCCCCGTTGCGTCCGCCCAAGACGACCGCGACGCGCAGTCGTTCACCGGTCACCGGACGCCCCCGAGGTCGCCGCGCCGACAGGGGCGGTGCCCGCCCGTCCGACGAACCGGCGCCGCAGCCGCGGACGGCTCGCGGTCAGGATCTCGTGCGGGATGGTGCCGGCCCACCGCGCCCAGTCGAGCACCGTCGGCTCGCCGCGGTCACCCGGACCGAACACCACCACCTCGCCGATGTCTCCGTCTTCGTCGGGAAGGTCGCCGCTGTCGACCACGAACTGGTCCATCGCGATCCGCCCGGCCACCGGCCGCCCGCCGCCGCCCGGCCACCCAGACCTGGGCACGACCGGACGCCGCGCGCGGGATCCCGTCGCCGTAGCCGACCGGGACCAGCGCCAGCGTCGTCGCCCGCGGTGTGACGTACTCGTGGCCGTAGGACACGCCGGTGCCGGCGCCCGCCCGCTTGATCAGCACGACGGCGCACGCAAGGTCATCGCCAGCCGCAGCCCGACCGGCCGGGCGGCGTCGGGCTCCACGCTGTACAGCCCGACGCCGACCCGCACCAGGTCGCGGTGGGTGTCGGGAGGTGCAGAGCGGCGGCGGAGTTCACCACGTGCAGCAGGCCGGGGCGCAGGCCCGCCCGCTCGGCCACGGCCAGCGCCTCGTCGAACCGGGCCAGCTGGGGGGCACGACCACCAGGTTGGCGCTGTCGGCGTCGACCAGGTGCGACCACACCCCGTCGACGTCGATCAGGCCGCTGCGTTCGTAGCGACGGGCCCGCGCGACCAGGTCGGGCCAGTCGACCGGGTGCCCGCCCCGCGGGACAGCCCGGTATCGATCTTGAGGTGCACGGCCGCCCGCTGCCCTGCCGTGGCGGCGGCGCGGGCGATGGCGTCCAGGTGCCCGGTCGAGGCGGCCGACAGCGCGACCCCGGCGCCGATCGCCCGTGTCAGGTCCTCGTCCGGGCTGTGCAGCCAGCTGAGCACGGGTGCGTCGATGCCCGCGTCGCGCAGCGCGAGCGCCTCGGCCGTGGACGCCACCCCCAGCCAGCGGGCCCCGCCGGCCAGTGCCGGGCGGGCCGTGGCCACGGCTCCGTGGCCGAAGGCGTCGGCCTTCACCACCGCCATCACCGTGCTGGTCGTCCGCGCGGCGAACACCCGGGCGTTCGCCTCGATCGCGTCCAGGTCGACGACCACCTCCGCCGCCCCGCGGCCCCCGCCCGGCTCGACCACCCGCGCCGGCAGTGTGGTCGGCCGGCTGCGCACGGCGGGGCGCCCGAACGTGGAGAGCCCGGTCATGGAGTTCCTTCGGAGGTCGATCGCGGACGGGGTGTCATGATCCGGATGGCGAGGTGGTCCGAGCACGCGGCGGTCAGCGCGCCGCTCCGCTGCGGAAGCCGTGGGCGGCGAGGCCGCGCGCGCTCGGGGTGTGGAAGCCCTCGGCGACCGTGGCCGCCAGCTCGAGGACAGCGTCACGGGTGGCCGCGGACAGCGCGTCGAGGTCGATGAGGCCGCCGGTGGCCAGGTGCGGGTCCGCCGGCAGCTCGATGACCGCGCGGCAGCGGCTCCGGAAGTGCTCGTGGATGACCGAGTCGTCGACGAACGGGGAGTGCCGGTCGTAGCTGAGCACGACGACGGCGTTCGCGGCGAGCGCCGGGTAGCCGTGCGTGGCCAGCCAGTGCAACGTGCGCGAGGCGCGGGACGCGCCGTCCTGCGTCGGCGCCCCGACGATCACCAGGGAGTCCGCGTGGGCGAGGCTGCCCTGCATCGCGGAGTGCACGACCCCGGTGCCGGAGTCGGTGATGATGGCCTCGAAGAACCGGGCCAGCAGACGCAGCACGCACTCGTAGTCCGACGCGGAGAACATCTCCGACAGCTCGGGTTCCTGCTCGCTGGTCAGGACCTGGAGCCGGCCGGCGAGGTGGGTGTAGCCGGCCAGCTGGGTCGAGGAGCGGACGCGGTCGATGTTGTTGAGCAGGTCGCGCATCGTGATCTTCGACGCCGCCTCCTCACCGACGAGGCGGTCGCCGAGGGTGCCGGCGTCGGGGTTGGCGTCGATGGCGATGACCCGGTCCCCGCGGTGCTCGGCCAGCGCGAGACCGAGCAGCGAGGACACGGTGGTCTTGCCGATGCCGCCCTTGATGCTGCCCACCACCACGCTGTGCGGCCCGGGCAGCGGTGTGCGGATCTTCTGCAGCTGGTCGCGCATCCGCGCCTCGCACTGCGACAGCCCGGGGTTCCAGCGCCCGCTGGTGGCCCGGTAGACGACCGCGCGCCAGCCCTCCCGCGGCGGCGACTTGCGGACCCGGACCACGTTGGCCAGCGCGGGGCCGCTGGTTTCCCAGGCCGGCCGGGAGCTCTGCGGGCCCACCGGACCGGGGACCGGCTTCGCGGTGGGTACCGGTCCCCGCGTGGGACCGTCTTCCTCCGCCGGGGTGCGATCGACGGGGGGAGCCACCGGCTCGGCCGTCGGCTCGGCCGCCGTCGGCTCGGCCTCTTCGGTCGGTCGGGCGTTCGCGGGACGAGCCGCGGGTGGTGGCCCGGCGGGCTCGGGCACAGTGCTCCAGTCCGGGGTGGAGGGGCGTCGGGGCGAGGTGGGGCGGGCGGTGGCCCAGGCGTTGCTACCCGGTTCGGTCAGCCAGGGCGGCGTCTCGTCGGACTGCCGGTGGTTCGTCGACGACATGGAGCTGCTACCTCACGGGTCAGACGGATCGGTCGGGGACCATGTGGGGGTCGACGACCAGGCGGCCGTCGTCGGCGGAGCGGGTTACGGGCACGGTCATGCGCACCCAGTTCGCCTCGATCGCGCACCAGTTCGGGTCGGACTCGGGCGGAGCGCTCGACGGCCCGACGAGCCCGACCGGCTCGACGTCGGCGAGAGCGGGCGCACCGCCCGACGCGGGCCGTGGGCGGGCGCGCACGTAGACCGTCGCGCGCACGAGGACCTCGACGAAGACGACCGTGTCGGAGGTCCGGAAGATCCGGCCCGGCAGCGGCGATTCGGCGCGCTGCCGGCCCCGCCCGGACCACCCCCAGGTGCTTGCCCGGGGGTCGGCCAGCAGCGGTCGCAGCACCTCCATTCGGGTGACGGGATCGTCCTCGTCGAAGGAGTGGAAGTCCGCGGCGAACCGCCCGGCGAACGCCGCGGCCTCGAGGTCAGCGATCGGCTCCAGCGACCGGGCCGACCTGGCGAGGAACGCTGCGTCGCCGATGTGCTGGGCGACGTCACCTCGCCCGGCGCGGAGCCCACCGGCTGTGCGTTCCTGTCGCGTTGCGTTCAGCGGCGGCGGTGGCAGCTCGCCGTCGAGACGCGGGGGCCTGGTCACGTGTCTCCCTCGGTCGCGATGGATCGGCGACGTTAGAGCGGTGCCGAGGAGGGGACGACGGGGCAGGGGACGGTGGCGGTCGATCAGGGGGATTTCCCTCGCGGCCCGTCGCGCGCTCGTGCAGCGGTCCCGACCACACGACGACGGATCCTCGTCGGCCCTGTCGGGCTCGAGTCTCCTTCGAACCGCAGCGCTCTTCGACCTGGTGTACGGCCTGCAGTCCCTGGAGGAACCGCTGGACGTCCTGGGGGATCACCCCGGACGGGAGTGCGCGCGGTCGGCTCGATCCAACTGGAGGAGGTGGTGGAGCTGGTGGACCGGGCCCTGGCTTCGGACGCGATGCGGGAGCGCATCCGGAACGCGATCCGGCACGTGCCGCAGACCTGTAGGCGACCGGCACCACCGGTCATCGACCTCACCGACCCTGCGACGGCAGGAAGCGCCCGGCGGGCCAGGTTCCCTTCCTGCAACCCCGGCGTCGCGCGCCTGCCCACTGACGACGGCCCCAGGCCGTCGCACGTCATCTCATCGTGCACGGGATGCTCGCCGGCCCGCCAGGCGGCCTCGTACTCATCTGGTGAGCGCCACCCGAGGCGAGCTTGGATGCGTTCAGTCTTTGCCAACCTGACGATGTTGCAGGTCAAGGACCTGCTGGCGGCCGAGTGAGCAGGCTCCAGACGGAGCTCTGACCTGTGGTCGTGTCCGCCGAGCGGGCCGGCCGCGGACGGCAAACCGGCCGCCCGACCGCTGGCCCGGCCAGGTTGACAAAGGCTCAGTGCCGCATCGTGCGAGTTCGCCCTATTCGAGTGAAGACGCGCCGTTTGGCGTCCCACACCGACCAGCATGATCGTTTCAGGCTGGTCGGCCATCCACGGATTGCTCACTCCTCCAGGGAGAGGGCCTGGCTGGGGCACACGTGCGCCGCTTCGCGTGCCTTCTCGACCAGCTCGCCCTCCGGCGTCTCGTTCAGCACGATGATTGTGCCGTCGTCCTCGCTCTGGTCGAACAGCGCGGGCTCAGTGAGCACACACTGTCCGGCACCGACGCACTTGCTGGTGTCCACGATGATCTTCATGGCCCTCTCCTCCTGAGGTGGGGATGGCAGTTCGTCCTCTACCAGGTCACCGGGAGCTGGTAGAGGCCGTAGATGTTCGCGTCGTCCTTGAACGGCAGCTGGTCGACATCCACCGTGAGCTCCAGGCTGGGGACGCGGCGGAACAGCGTGTCGAACACGATCTGGAGCTCCATCCGAGCTCGACCTGCGGGCGTGAGGCGGTTCCCCGGGCGTTCGGGGTTGCGTCTCAAGCTGCTTGAGGTCCAATAGTGGCGGCATGCCCCACGACTGCTTGTACCTCATCGGAGATGTGGCGCGCCGGACCGGACTGGCGGTCAGCGCCATCCGCTACTACTCCGATGAAGGCATCGTCGCGCCGACGGGAACGACCGCCGCCGGGCACCGGCTGTACGACCTGCACGCCATCGCCCGGTTCGAACTCATCCGCACTCTCCGCGACCTCGGCACCGGCCTGGACGAGGTCCGGCGGCTGCTCGGCGGTGAGACCACCCTGCGCACCCTGCTCGCCGAACACCTGGAGCTGGTCGAGCAGCAGGAGAACGAACTGCGGGCCAGGCGTGCGGTGCTCCGGGCGCTGGCCGGACAGGACGATCCGGCCGCACGGCTGGTGCTGATGCGCGAACTCGTCTCGATGCCCGACGAGGAACGCGAACGGCTGATCGACGACTTCTGGGCAGACGTCAGCACCGTCGTCCCCGATGACTTCGCCGCGCGGCTCAGCGCGATGCGACCGCACCTGCCCGACGATCCGACCGCCACGCAGCTCCACGCGTGGATCGAACTCGCGGAACTGGTGCGGGACAACGACTTCCGCGCCGCTGTCCGCTCGTACCTGCACGACACCTTCGCCGTCGGACCGGCAGCGCGGATGACCGCCACGCCGGTGCAGGAGTTCATCCACTCGACCAGCGAGCCGCTGATGAAGCAGATCTTCGCGGCGTTCCGCAGTGGCCTGCCCGCGGACTCCACGCACGCGCGGGAGCTGGCTGCCCGCCTCGCCCACGATGCCGCCGCCGCGGTCGGCTCCCCGATGACCGTGGAACTCCGCGAACGCATGGCCGCGGGCTTCCTCGTGATCAGCGAACTCCACCAGCAGTCACTCGACGATCCGGAGTACGACCACGCGCACGGCCGCTACCTCGCCCTCGTGGCCGTGATCAACGGAACCACCCATCCGGACCAGGACGTCGACTTCGCCGAACTGGGTGCCTGGCTCTCGGTCGCGCTGCGCACCGATTAGCCCGGGCGGAGGCGGCGGACACTCGACCGCCTCGCCCTCCGGCGTCTCGTTCAGCACGATGATTGTGCCGTCGTCCTTTACCAGGTCACCGGGAGCTGGTACAGGCCATAGATGTTCGCGTCGTCCTTGAACGGCCGCCACGGTGCGGAGGGTGTCCATCTGGGATTGTCAAGATGAGCTGTCAAGCGGCGGCGGGAATGGGCTCGGGCTGGTCGGGAGTCGGCGTCTTACGGGACACGCCGTTCATGGATCGTTGGTCGGGTGGGCCGACCTATCTCCGTCGCCCGTCAGCGCCGCACGGAACTCAGCTCCGCGTCGGGCTGGTAGATGTAGACAATGACACCCTTGAAGCTGGCAACCTTGTCGTACAAGGCGCGCGAGCTGCCGCGTTGTCCGACGTGTTCCAGTAAAGCCGCGGAGCGCCGTGCTCCTCGGCGTTTCGCGCCACCCACTCGATCAGTGCCGTCGCGATACCCTGTCGCCGGACTTCCGGTTCCACGAACAGGTCCGCCAGATAGCATCTCCCGACCGACCAGACGCTCGGGTGGAACAGGTAATGTGCGATGCTGACCATTTTCCATCCAGCTGCGCGGCGACCCCGCATATCTCCTCACCATCGAGCAGGCGCCGCCAGGTTTGTTCGTAACTGTCGGCGTGGACCTCGGTCTGGAAGAATTCATTGAAGCTGCGGGATAAGGATTCCCATTCGCCGTGATCGGATTCGGTCAATCGGCTGATCTCCACCATGGTGCTCATCCTGCCGCACGATCACGCGAGCCGCCAGTGCGGATCAAATAATTCAGTCGGCACACTCAAACGTGGCGACCGGCCCTAACCGGGGCGACAACCGCCGGCACCGGTGTTGAGTCGTCACGGTATTGGGCAGCGCGACGAGCTCGGCGCCACGGTCAATGCGACACCGTCCCGCCGGCGTTGCGCGCCTCGCAGCGGAGGCAACGCTGGTTGAGGTCACGAATCCAAAATTGTCCTGGTGACGGCAACCGGACGGGCGCCGCATTCGCGGGTTCAAATCGAGGGCTCATGCCCTCGCCGGGGCGGGCAGATCACCAGGAGGCCGGGGGAGCCGGGTGGGTGTCGGATTGGTGCGGGCAGGGTGTGGCATTCCAGCGACCTCCCAGAGGGCTATCACGCGGCATGCCGGGCGCAGAGCCTGGCATAGTTGGTGAAGGCTTGTCGGGAGGCTGCGCCCGGGGTGCCGCGCGATCGGGCTACGCCAGGTCGCCGGGATGCCGCACGGGCCGCGTAGTGGGGCGCGGGCCGCGAGCAGCGGGTCAGCTCCCGCCACCGACTTGCCCCTCTTTCAACGACAGACGACCGCGATCGACCGGTCGGGACGGCAGCGCCGCAGACGGGGTCGCCCAGCTCACGACGGAGAACGGCAAGCGCCGGCATCGTCGGATGTTGTGGATCCTGAGTCGGGCGGTTGCTGGTTCCCCATGGGCGGACATGAGGAACGGGGCGCGCCACCGCAGACCGCTGGCATCCGAGATCGACAGCGATTGTCGGAGCACCTCGCTACCGTCTTGCAGTGTGAACACGAAGGGCCTGGCCGCCATCCTGCAGATTCTCGGAGAGCTACGCGTCGCCATCGATGCGCCGAAGTCCCGTGACCGGTCGATCCGCATCCAGTCCGAGCAGCGGATCGAGGAGCTCTGGACCGACCTCGCGACCCTGCTCGAAGAGCAGAAACGGGAGGGGGTCGCTCGCTACGATAAGTGGCTCAGGCGAGTTGAAGACGATCTTGATTCGGGGGGCAGTACGAAGGCGCTCGTAGAGCTCGGCATCAAGTTGACTGATCGGCGGTCGGCCGTCGTCAAGCTGGACGTTCGGGCAACGATCCCGCCAAGTCCGGACCCGGATCTCATCGCAGCACTCGCGGAGATGCAGATCCAGCACGAGGAGTTCGATGACAGGATCGCGCGAGGTGAGCCGATCGCCTACTCAACCCGGTACTGAGCCTGCCCTCGCCGGACGGGCGGGTCTCCGAGAGGATGAACGGTGGGTCGGCGCGGCTGAGGGCGCGTCATCGCGATGATCGCCGGTAGGCCGCCGTGGTTTGGCGGAGCAAGCCCGGAGCGAACGGCCCGGGAGCGCCCGTCCCGTTCCGAGACGCGTCAGCACGAACGCCCAGCTCAGCGGGCGCGGGACGGTACGGCCCGTCAGTACCCGGGCGACCGCGTCCGCCTTCACACCGAAGACGTCGAGACGATCGCGTCAGACGAACGGATGAGCTTTAGAGAGGGACCGGTGCTGGACCGATCTCAAGGGCTACAACCTCCGGCGCGACCGTTCGAGCGAACGCAAGAGCGTGCCGCAGTCGCGGGTCCTGGGCTGCCTTGCTCGGTGTGTCGTACTCGCCAGTGACCAGCAGCCCGTCCCGAGTGGCGTTGGTTCCCGAGATCGACGTGATAATGAAGCCGCCCCATTCCGCGCGACCTGAACTCGCGAAGAGCCGCTTGGCTGCATCGTCGAGTTGGGCGCTTGAGTGGCGCACGAGGCGGATGGTGAGTGAGATGCCTCGCCGCGCCGCTTCCGCACAGACGGTGTCGTGCAGAGGCGACTCGCCGGCCCAGAGTAGGATCGTTGCTTTGCCCTCCGCGTCGTTGATGCCGCAGACGTAACCAGCATCGCGGATCCCCGGAAGCTCAACCAGCCATGTTACGAAGGTGCTCAGCTCCCTCTGGTTGGCCAGTCGAACCGGGTCGACAGACGCCAGGTATTCGTCCGACGAGCCCGGCACCGAATGCTGCTGCGACACTTGCCCATTGTGCCCCGAATCTTGAAGCGATCGCAGATCGATGAGGCCAGGTTCCGGGTGGAGACTGCCCATCGCGCCGACGCCTCGGCCGGGAGCACCAGAGGACTGCTTCCCTCGTCTGTCGGGCAGGTCCGTGGGATGGTCGGGCAGCGCGCGCAGATGTCCGGGGTCTACGGGCAGGGTGCGTCGGTGGGGGAACTGCGGCTGTGCGGGCGGTCCGGTGGGTGCCCCGCTTTACCCCCACCATTCATCGGCAGAAGTTGACGGACGATGACCAGTGATCGGCATGGTCCGTTGGTACAAGCCGCAGGTCACGGCACACAACGGCAGACATCCGGCGCCGACCAGGGAAGTAGATCTTGTTTCGCAGGGTTACTGGTTCGAGTCCAGTCGGAGGAGCTTCTCCCCAGGTCAGGGGCCAGGCGGCGAAGAACCTGCAAGGTCGGCCCCTCGTTCACCCCATGAATCAGCGCGACTGAGTGTGGTCGCGGAGATCGCTGGCAGCTCCGCGACGTCGTACGAGCCCCCTTCCGGCCGAAGTGCCCGACGCGGCTACTGGATCGCCGAAGACGACGAGGACGCCGGACGCTACGCCGTCGTCCACCGCCACCCTCGGACAGATGTCGACTGGGCGTCCTGGCGACCGACGGAACACAAGGCGGCTTCGACCCGCACCACGCCGACTGGGCCGCACTGCCCGAGGCATCTCGGGGGAAGTCGAAGAGAACCGACGGCCGCCAACTCCGACGCGTGAAGCGCCTCGACGACAAGACCGTAGTCACCTGGCCGAACGCCTGAGCCTCACCGGCGGAACCGTTGCCACGGTGTGTGCAACTGACGGAGGCCGCTTACACCTGGGCGGTGGTGGGTTGGGTCTTCTGGCGGAGCCTCTCATAGGGGTCTGGCCGCCGAGGCCGCCGTGGGGGCGGTGGTAGTTGTAGTCGTCCTCCCACTCGCGCAGCTTGTCGTTGAACAGGTTGGTGTCGTCGATGACGACTCCATCGAGCATCCGGTAGAACTCCTCGGCGTCGATCCTGTGGGAGCGCTCTACCTTGCCGTTGAGCCGTGGCGTGCGAGGCTTGATGTAGACGTGCTGTATGCCCTTGTCCAGGGCGTGCCAGTGGAACGCGGGGTGACGCTCGCGATGTATCGCCGAGCAACCTACAGCCACGTGAGGTGGCCGCCGTGTCCGTCGGCGAGTGCGAGTGGATGACCGTCGAGGGTGAGGCCGAAGCGTCCGGTTGTCTCGATACCTGCTGGGACCTGCTCGGCCGTGCCGGGCAGCAGCTGCACGCCTTCGAGGCCAACTCGATGTGCTCCAAGAGCGCGGACCTGATCGACGAAGGCCATGCGCTCGGACTGGCCGAGGTAGGCGAGCGTGGCGCTGTGGAGCACTACGGGTGTGAGCCCCGGAGGGACACGCTGCAGGAGCTCCGGTAGATCGGAGATGAGGTCGCCAACTTCAACCCGCACGCCGGAGTTGCGGGCTACTGACAGAGCAGCGCGGAGGTTGTGGGCCCGTTCATTGTGTTCAGGCCAAACGAGACACTCCAGCCAGCGCTGCACGTCCGGTTGGCTCGGGTCGAGAGGGTTGAGGTCGAGGCCGATGCGCCAAGCAATCTCGGGGACTTGCTCGGGCAGCGGAATCTCGCCTTCGACGGTGCATGTGAGGACGGGGCCAGCGCCAGTGTGTCCCACGTAATGGTCGAGATCAGTCCCCAAGTAGTGATAGCGCCAGGCGTCGAACAATAGGCAGAGGCCAGCGCTCGAACCGACTTCGATGAGGGCCAAGGGCGTAGGCACGATCGCCGCAAGGGCTGGCAGCAGCACGGCACATCGGGCCACCTCATTAGTCTGGGTGCGGCGGACGCGCATGTCGGAAAGTGTGGTGGCGCTGTGTTCGTGCGTCCAGGCAAGGGCAGCCGGAGGATCTTCGACCGGCACGCCGTACCAACGCAGCACACCGAAGAGCAGGTTCGGCCGGCGTTTCCCCGCCGGCAGCTTGGCAAGCAGGCTGAGAGCGGCGTCGTCGCGGCTAACAGCAAGCGCCAGGGCCTCGTACGTGGGCGACGATCCACGGGCCTCGACCTCCGCGAAAAGCTCGAACCGCCTCATGATCCGACCACGGTCATCGGCTTCGGTAGCACGCTCGACGATCGCCATGGCACCGATCATCTGGAGCCAGCGCGTAACCCGTCAAGCGGAGCCCGACACGGACAATCGAGCGCGCGTGTTCAGACCGCTCTTGGGGGACGCAGGCCAGCGCGTTGTCAGGGGCGAACCGGATCGACGCGCGCACGTCGTCTGCGGTGGCGGCCCACGCCACGCCGACCGGCTGGCTCGAGTCGAACCTCGGGTTGAACAACTGGGCTGCAGCGTATCCGACCTCCCCCGGCCGGTGGAGCGGGCCCTTGAGGCGGGCTTCAGTCACCCTGTGGTGCGTCCGGGATGGGACCGAGTTGGTGGCTGTCGGGGCGCTGAAGGAGCTCGATCCAACTCACGGCGAGATCAAGTCGATGCGTACCTCGAAAGATGTTGCCCACGGTGGTCGTGGTCATGGATTGTCTGAATTGCACCCCTAATTCACGCGGTGAGGCAGCCGAGCCGTGAGGATTAGGAGTGAATGGCCACGAAATTCTCGACGGCTGGGTCGAGCCGGTCGGCGGAGGCGCTGCTGATTTGAGCGGGCCGGACGTGTGGACATGTGGTAGGACGGTGCCGTGAACGATGTCGATGAGGAGCGTGCCCGACTTGTCTCCTTCATCTGGAACTCGTTCATTCCTCACGTATCGTACTCACTGGTCAGTCAGGGCGTCGTCGATCTGTTGGGCGACGGGGCGGCGCCTGCCGATCAGCTCGCCGAGCGATCCGGAATGCACGCACCCTCGCTGTACCGGATGCTGCGCGTCGCCGTGTCCCTGAATTTGCTGACACTCGAGGGAAAGCTCTTCGCGCTCACCGTCGGCGGCGAGCTGTTGCGTCCCGGCGTTCCGGGATCGGTGCACAACACGATGCTGCTGTACGGCGACGTGGAGAAACGGCGGTCATGGGGCGAACTGAACTACAGCGTCCGTGCGGGACAGGACGCGGTCCGGCACATGTTCGGTCAGGAGTACTTCGAGCAGTTGTCGTCACATCTGGAGCACGCGGCGGTCTTCAACGAGACGATGGCGGAGATCAGCCGGAGCGTGGCACTGTCGTTGCACGAACTGGGAATCGCCTGGCACGGCCGAATAGCCGATGTGGGTGGCGGCAGTGGAGCCCTGCTTGCCGGTGTGCTCGCCGCGAACCCGCAGCCGCTCGGGCTGCTCTACGACACCGATTCCGGGTTGCACGAAGCCGAGGCAACGCTCACCGAAGCCGGGGTCCGGGACCGCTGCGAGATCGTGTCTGGTGACTTCTTCGAATCGGTGCCCAGTGGCTGCGACGCTAACCTGCTCAAGCACATCGTCCATGACTGGGACGACGAACGGGCCGCCACGGTACTGACCCGGTGCGGGGAGTCGATGACGGCCGACGCTAGGCTGTACCTGATCGAGTCGGTGGTACCCACCGATCCCGCCGCATTCGACATTGCCATGCTGGTGCGGGATCTGAACATGCTGATAAATCGCCGGGCAGGGAACGCACGCAAGCGGAGTTCGCCGAACTGCTCGCCATATCCGGCATGCGATCAGCCATTTCCTGACCGACGACAGTCAGGACGGCAGGCGGCCCGTGGGCGGGCAAAAGTGCGCCCCGTGCTCATCACGTCTGCTACCGAAAACAACCCCCGATGACGACGGAGTACCAACGGATGCTTAGTAGGAAACTCGTTCTTTCGGCGATTTCTGTGATCACGATGGCCGGTTCGGTCGTGCTGATTCAGGGCTGCGCGAGCGGATCAGCGGCGGCAGCACCGAGCCCCGATCACGGCGAGGCCATCACGACCTATCCCCAGCTTGTCACCGCGTTGAGCCACAGCGAGGACGTCGCCATTGCGGTCTCCTTTCCGAAGTGCACTGCAGCCGACACCGGGGCCCCCGGACCGGCGGTCTCCGGCGGCCTCCATATCAATGGATTTCAAATTGCTCAGGACAATGTCGCATTCTCGGACGTGCACCAGACGCTGGATCCGCAGAGTCATCCGGTCACCGAGTACATCCGCTACAAGGTGACTGCGGACAGTGCCGTGACGGTCAGCACAACGACGCTGGCGGCCGACTCCCACGTGCTCCGGTCGAGCAGCTTCCGGTGCCCGATGAACAGCGGAGCATCCTTCACCGGGCACGACAGCTGACCGCAACGCGACAGGTCACCAGGTACGGCGCGGTCGGCGCGGTATCGGCAGTCCCGTCACGGGTCTGGGCGGGCCGCGCCGTACGGGATGCGGTGCTCCCGCTGGAGCCCGCCGGGAGCAGGTCATGGCGCCGCGCCGGGCGGTGCTGCGCCGACCTCGCCGGAGATCGGCAGCCAGTGTAGGCGCGGCCAGTTCGGGGTCGGTGTGACTGTTCACCGTGTCCTCCCGGGTGGCCCCCAGGAAACTGTTCACCGTGTGCTCCCGGGTGGGCCCCAGGAAACGCGGTCGGACACCCATGTCAGCGCCGCGCGGACCGCCCACCATGCCACGGCGGCGACCAGCCGCCCGGCCACCACGCTGGTGTTGGTCTAGCGACGTGTATGTACCTCGCCCGGGCGCGGCGAGCGCTCTGGAAGGTGTATCCGCCGTCTGGGTCGTGGTCGCCCGATCCGCGCGTCTACCTTTGGGGCAGATGGCCGAGGGCGCAGCGTCGACAGGCGGCGTGCGAACCGAGGGTGAGTGTTTCCTGCGAGGACCGTCGCCGATCAACACCTCCGTGCGCGGCAGTGTTGGGCACACAGTGGGTGTGATTGCCCAAACCCACTGAACGGCTGCATGCCATTGACTGGAAGTAATGGAGCAAATGTGGAGCACGGCATCACGCCGAGCTGGCCGGGATGTGCTTGAGGTGCGTTGTACTGCACCACGCCAAGCAGCAGGTTCTTTGTTGCCGCAGGTCAGCGCGACCCGTTGACCGTACTGGGGGTCAAGGGGTCGCAGGTTCAAATCCTGTCGTCCCGACGGTGTGATGTCGCGGGACACCGTGCACGGGTGTCGCGGTGCACGGGTGTCGCGCGACATCGTTCACGGTCGCGGTTGTGGTTGGTAGTCCCGGGTGGGGTCGAGGGTCAGCTCC
>NZ_JCADBN010000032.1:0-31611 GCF_059359135.1 Pseudonocardia sp. OZ21 | reverse complement strand
TCTACGACGAGGTGACCCGCTCCGGCGAGTTGCACGTCGTCGACGACTTCTTCCACGAGCTGCGCCGGTACGGGTGAGCAGCCGAATGTTCTGCTGTAATTGAGGAGGCCATCGTGTCTGTCATTTCCGTCCCTCAGGGTTTCAACGAGGATGAGCTCTACGTCGACCTCCAGTCGATCTTCGGGCGTTCGCTCTTCCTGAAGTGCGAGGGCTTCAACTTCGCCGGCTCGATCAAGCTAAAAGCGGCCTCGGAGATGGTGGAGGCCGCTGAACGCGACGGGCTCCTCAGACCGGGATCGGTACTGGTCGAGTCGTCCTCCGGGAACCTCGGCGTGGCGCTGAGCATGATCGCCGCGAGCAAGGGCTACGGGTTCGTCTGCGTCACCGACTCCCGCTCGAACCTCGCCACCCGGCGGCTGATGGAGGCACTGGGCAGCCAGGTGCAGATCATCACCGAACCGGATCCCGTCGGTGGTTTCCTGGGCGCCCGGATCGACTACGTCCGCTCGCTGTGCGCCTCGGACCCGCGTTATGTGTGGCTGAACCAGTACACGAACCCGGGTAACTGGAGGGCGCACTACCGCACAACAGCCCCGGCGATCGCCGACGAGTTCCCGCGGCTCGACGTGCTGTTCGTCGGGGCCGGTACCACCGGCACCCTGATGGGCTGCGCGCGCTTCTTCCGGGAGTGGCACCGCCCGGTCCGGATCGTCGCGATCGACAGCGTCGGGTCGGTGACCTTCGGTGGTGCACCGGGTCGTCGCATGATCCCCGGGCTGGGCACGGGTGTCCGCCCGGCGTTGCTCGACGAGTCCTACGTCGACGAGGTGGTGCTCGTCGAGGAGGCGGACACGATTCGTGCCTGCCACCGGCTGGCCCGCAGTGGGTTCCTGTTCGGCGGCTCCACGGGCACGGTCGTCAGCGGCGCGATGAGCTGGCTGGCCCAGCACGACGCGGGCGACCTCACCTCGGTGGCCATCGCCCCCGACCTCGGTGAGCGCTACCTCGACACCGTCTACCAGTCCAACTGGGTGCACGACCTCTACGGCGAGGACGTGCTCGAGGCCGCCGACGAGCTCACCGCCGGCTCCCGGTCGGCCTGATCCGCACCACCGACACGGCCACATTCGACCTCACCGAGGTCGCGCAGCCGCTGACCGCACCGGCGCGGTCCGGCTGTGCCGTGGTCGCCTCGGGCGCCCGCGAGCGCAAAGCTGTTCGATCGAGGCGTTCTACCGGCCGGCCAGGTCCGCGACCGCAGGTGTCGACCCCTCGGTGCAGGCCTGCGCGAGTACCTCGCCCAGCAGTGGTGCGAACTTGAACAGGTTCTCGCCGGACACCGCGAGGATCGCCCCGTTGCGGCGGAACTCGAACCCGTCGCCCAGGCCCGGTGTGGTGACGCAGTACAGCGTGTCCACGACGCGGGGGTCGACCGCGAGGTGCTCGCGCGCGTACCGGGCGACGGCGTCGCGCGACGCGGATGTCGCCGCGTCCCGGCCCGCTTCCCACGCCACCAGCCCGGGATCGATCGATCCCCCCACCGCCCACCGGCCTGGACCGGTCCGGTGCTGGTAGGTGGCCAGGCCGGCGGAGGGCTTGTCGATCCAGCACTGCCAGTCCACCCCCGGGTCGACCGGGAAGGTGAACCGCACGTGGTGGGCCAATGCGGGTGGGGTGTAGATGCCGACCTGCGCGGCGAGCGGCGATGTCCCGGTCCCGGCCGCCAGCAGAACCGCGTCGAACCGGTCCGTGCCCGCTGAGCTCCACACGGTTGCGCCGGTAGGGGTGGTCTCGAGCCCATAGACATGGTCCTGGACAACAGCGCCGCTGGTCACCCCGACCAGATGGGCCCGCACGGCGTCGACGTCGACCACACCACCCGACGGGTCGACCAACGCTCCGGACGGCCGCGTGCGCACCGGAAGCCGCAGCCGTCCCGACCCCCCGTCGACGATCTCGTGTGCTGCCCCGGCAGCGGCCATCGCGGCCGCCCATCCCCGCACCTGGTCCCCGCTGATCACACAGCCGCTCGGCGCGATCATCGCCGTGCGTGACGCCTCCTCCCAGCGGCCGAACCCCTCCCGGGCGGCCTGCGCGAGCCGCACCAGGTCCGCTGTGGGATGAGCCAGCCGGAAGATCCGTGACGACCCGGCCGAACGCTGGGCCATCGGCGGGCCCGCCCGCTCGTGACACACCACATCGACGCCGCGTCGCTGCAGTTCGGCGGTAGTGGACAGCCCGACCACGCCGGCACCGATGACCGCGACCCTCACTGAACCCTCCCGAGAACGATCCGAGCACACCGAGCCGTGATCAGGATGCAGCGATCCACATCGGATCGACAGTGGCTATGATCCACGCGCTCACGAGCGATGACCCAGGTGCGAGGCGCTGGAGGCGGGCCAAACCGAGCCGGTCACGCACCATCTGGTCACCCCGCACGCCAACGACGTCGGCAAACTGCAGGGCTTCTCTTCCACTGATCCACGACGACCAGCAGGGACCGACAACCCAGTGAACCAGAACACCGTGTCCACCGAGGCAGCAGAACCGGCCGTAGCCCAGGACCCGCGCCCCGTCACCACGTCGCCGGGTCTCTCGCCCGGCCGGTTGGTGACCAACGCGGTCGACATCCTGCTGCTCCTGGCCAGCCTGGCCTACATCATGGATCCCGACGACGCCGCGGTGGACTCCGCCAGCTTCGTCCTGTCGAGCGTGGCCTGGTTGCTGTTCGCCTTGTGTTACACCGGCATCCGGGTGTCCCGGGTGCGTCGGGCGCGACGCGGGGACGAGCGGTGGCCACTGCGACTGGCCGGCCGTCGCACGAGCTACCTCATCACCCTGGCCACGGCGATCACCCTGCTCGGTGCCGGGCTGAACATCGCAACGGTCGAAGGCTCCGACGAGAGCGTCGCCTTCGTCAAGGCGATCAGCGTCGTCATGGTGCTGCTGGCCTGGGTGATCCTGCACCTGAGCTACGCCGAGCGGTACGCCCAGCTGTACCTCAACAGCGACGACGCTCCGCTGTCGTTCCCCGAGACGCCGTCGCCGACGCTGCTCGAGTTCGTCTACTTCTCCTTCGCCATCGGCACGACCTTCGCCACCTCCGACGTCGATGTCCAGAACGCCCGCACCCGCGGGATCGTGCTCTGCCACGGGCTGCTCGGTTTCGTCTACAACACCGCGATCATCTCCATGGTGGTCGGTCTGCTCACCGGCAGCTGACCTCCGGACACCAACGCATCGACCGGCGGGCAGCCCACTCGTACGGGCTGCCCGCCCGCGTGTGTCAGGGCCGCTCGTTCCGGGCCGCGCACTCGATCGTCCGCGCGATGCGGCGCTGCCTCGTCTCCGGCCGCTTGGCCCGCGCGATCCACTCGAGAATCCCCCGCCTGGCCGACCGCGAGAACGCCTCGAAGTGCCGGGACGCGACCTCGTCGGCAGCGAGATGCTCGCGCAGGTCGTCGGGGACCACGCCGTTCTGCGCGTCGGCGAGTACCGACCACGTGCCGGTGCGCTTCGCGAGGTCGACGGCCGCCTGGCCGTGCGGGGTCATGAGCCCCTGCGCGGTCAGCTGTTCCACGAGCTGACGGTTGACGTTGCTCCAGGCCCCCCGCGGGTTACGGGGGCTGAACCGCTGTACCCACGACGTGGCGTCGAGCTTGCGCGCCAGGCTGTCGATCCAGCCGAAGCAGAGCGCCTCCTCGATCGCGTCGCGGTGACGGACGCCCGGCGGGCCGCTGCCCGCGTGCTGGATCACCAGCCAGACCTCGTCCGCCGTCTCGCAGTTGTCCTGCAGCCACGCCCGCCACTCCGCGCGGTTCGCTGCCCGGAACGTGCGCATGCCGGTCGCGGCGGCCACGGCGGTCACGCCGTCGTCCTGGCGGCGAGCACCTCGAGGTAGTGCGGGTTGTGCATGACGCCGAGGACGTTGCCGAACGGGTCGACCACCGACGCGGTCGTGAACCCTGATCCGTCACCGTGCTCGGTGATGGGCTGGTACTCGGTGGCGCCCATCGTGAGCAGCTTCTCCACCGTGGCGGCGAGGTCGTCGACGTGCCAGTGCATCACCGCGCCACCGGGGGTCGCGGAAGCGCCACCGGGGGCGTACCTGCGGTCGATGAAGCCGATCTCGTCCCCGTCGTCGCCCACCCTGAACTCGACGTACGCCGGTGCCGCCGGCGCCGGGGGGAAGAAGTAGTACGGCTCGATGCCCAGCAGCTCGGTGTACCAGTCCCGTGCCGCGGCCAGGTCGTCCGCGTAGAAGCTGATGGTGGCGAATCCTCGGAACATCGGTGCTCCCTGCAGTCGGGGCGGCCTCTCGCCGCGGTGAACACCGTCATCATGGGCCCGTGAAGTGCTCATCTCATGAGCACTTTGTCTGGGAGGATCGTGGCATGCGCGCCGATCGGCTGGTGGCCACGCTGCTCCTGATGCAGGCCCGCGGTCGGGTGACCGCGGCCGAGGTGGCGGCCGAGCTCGAGGTGTCGGTGGCCACCGCCCGCCGCGACCTGGAGGCGTTGTCCACGGCAGGCGTCCCCGTCTATCCCCAGCCGGGACGCGGCGGCGGATGGTCGCTCGTCGGGGGCGCCCGCACCGACCTCACCGGCCTCACCTCGGCCGAGGCGAGGGCACTGTTCCTGCTCGCGGGCCCCGCAGCAGCCGTCGACCCGCCGGTCCGGTCGGCACTGCGCAAACTCGTCAGAGCCCTGCCCGACACGTTCCAGGCCGAAGCGGAGGCCGCAGCCGACGCCGTCGTGGTCGACTCCACGCGGTGGGGCGAGCGTGACCGCGCACGTCCCGAGCGGGTCGACACCCTCCAGGAGGCCGTCGTCCGCCGCCGCAAGGTCTCGCTGGAGTACGAGAGCCGCGGGCACACGAAGACGCGGCGCCTCGTCGACCCGTGGGGACTCGTCGACAAGGACGACGTCTGGTATCTCGTCGCCGGCACCGAGAAGGGACAGCGGACGTTCCGCCTCGACCGGATCGTCGAGGCGACCGTCACCGACCTCGCGGCCGAGAGGCCCGCCGACTTCGAACTGTCACGCGAGTGGGAGCGGGTGGTCGACGAGGTGGAGCAGCATCGCTCACTCCTCTCGGCCACGGTGCTCATCTCCGCACGCCTGCTGCCGGTGCTGCGCGACCATTTCGGCCGGCACTGCGAGCCCATCGGCGCGCTCGACGACGGGCGCGTCCGTGTCCGCGTCGCGGCGCCCATGGCGATCTCGATCGCCGAGAAGATCGCGGGGTGGGGTGCCACCGTCGAGGTGGTCGAGCCGCCGTCCGTCCGGGCCGAGCTCGCCCGCCTGGGATCGGAGCTCGTCGAGCGCTACGGCAGTGACTGACGTCCCGGCGGGAATACGCCCTCGCGTGCCGTGGCTACTCCTGACATGACAACAATCGGACTGATCGGTGCCGGGCTGATCGGCGGCACCGTGGCACGGCTGGCCGTCGCCGGTGGCTACGACGTGGTGCTGAGCAACTCGCGCGGGCCGGAGACGCTCGAGGAACTGGTCGACGAGCTGGGGTCGCGCGCCCGGGCCGCCACGCCGGCCGAGGCGGCTGAGGCAGGCGACGTGGTCGTCGTGACCATCCCCCTGAAGGCCTACCGGAGCGTGCCGGTCGAACCGCTCGCCGGGAAGGTCGTCATCGACACCAACAACTACTACCCGGATCGCGACGGGCACTTCCCTGAGCTGGACGACGGCTCCACCACCAGCAGCGAGCTGCTCCAGAAGCACCTGTCGACCGCTCACGTCGTCAAGGGCTTCAACAACATCTTCTACAAGCACCTCCAGGCGCTGCCGCGTCCGGCCGGATCTCCCGAGCGCAGCCCGCTGGCGATCGCGGGCGACGACGCACAGGCGAAGGCGACGGTGACGGCGTTCCTCGACGGGATCGGTTATGACGCGGTCGACGTCGGCCCGCTCGCCGAGGGCTGGCGCTTCCAGCCCGGAACCCCGTCGTACGGCCCTGTCTACTCGGGCGGCGACCCGAACTTCATGGATTCGCCGGGCGTGCCCGCGAGTGCCGACACGCTCCGACGCGAGCTGGCAGCCGCGGAGCGTTGAGCCACGCCGGGGCGCGCCACTCCCCCGGACCAGCGGACCCCGGGGCGTCGTAGTCAGGGGTCATCTCCGTTCACCCATCCGGCGCAAGGATGGTTTCGAATCGGTCACAGAGCGAGTTCGTGGATTCGACCGAGCCTCGAACGGGGACAACTACTAGGCCGGGCCGAACTGTCGGCCCGCCATACGCTGGAGGAACTGTGACCGTCACCGGCATCATCACCGCGATCGTCATCGGGGCGATCATCGGGGCATTGGGTCGCCTGGTCGTTCCCGGCCGGCAGCCGATTCCCATCTGGCTCACCATCGTGGTCGGTATCGTCGCCGCATTCATCGGCACCTTCATCGCTCGCGCGATCGGCATTCCGACCGCTACGAGCGGTATCGACTGGCTCGAGTTGGTTGTGCAGGTCATCGTCGCCGCCATCGGGGTCGTCCTCGTGGCCAACCTCTACGGACGTCGCTCCGTAAGGCACTGACGCTCGTTCGACGCCGGGCCCATCCCATTGCGGGATGGGCCCGGCGTCATGCCCGGAGCATTTCCGGCAGAACGAGTCGGGCAACCTACAAGGTCACGGGGTGCCGGCGAACTCCTCGTGCAGCGCAGGCAGGAATGACGCGAGGTGGTTCATCTCGGCGGCGCAGTGGTGCAGGAGGGCGGCACCGAGGGTTTCCATGTCGGGTTGCGCGACGGCCGCGCGGCCGACGGGCGGGGTGGCCACCGCCGCGGCCGGCAGGTCGAGATGCTCCAGATGGTTCAGGAAGAACCGGCTCCGCATCTCGGCGCCGCTGTCGATGGGGCGCACCTGGTGCACGATCCAGCCGAAGGCGACCGGTGCGACGCTGAGGCCTACCCGGCCTGCGATGACCGTGGCGCCGGGGCGGGGGGCGTCGAAGCCGAGCCGGGCCGGATCGACGAACCGGATGGCGAGTGGGGTGAGGACGCCCCCGACGTACTCGTCGACGTAGGAGACGTTGTCCACGTATCGCTGCCGGTCGGTCAGGGTGGTGTCCGCACTTCTGGGTTCTCCGACTGCGGTGAACTGGTGCGCGTCGGGATGCCAGAGCTTGTACCGGCCGGACTCACAGCTGTGCCAGCCCATCCACCAGTCCCACATCTCGCCGGTCACGCCGGGCATTTGGGTGTGGACGGCGACGGTGACGACGCCGCTGTCGAGCCGCGTCCAGCCGGTCTCCATCTTGTGATGGCCGGGACGGGAGAGCATGCGGGCCGCGTCGGCGATGTCGTAGCCGTACTCGGTGGGCGCCATCCCGGCCAGGAGAACCTCTGGCACGTGCGGCTGCAGGGGAAGGGTGTCGGCCTGGAAGTACTTCGCGTACGGCCTCTCGCGATCCGCGTCCCGATAGCCCAGGTAGCGGCCCTCGACCGCGTAGGAGGCGGGTGCGGGTGCCTCGTCGGCACTGGTGGTCTCGTACGTGAACACGGTGCCCCCCGTCAGCAGAGACTGTACCGTTGAGTACAGTCTCTGCTGCAGGTTAGTACGCGAGGGGCCTCAGCGCCTCGACGCGTTGCCGCTACCGGGCCGACTGCACCTGGCGGTGCGGGAGCTTCCAGTCGGGCCGCACGAAGTGGCAGGTGTAACCGTTGGGGTACTTCTGCAGGTAGTCCTGGTGGTCCTCCTCGGCCACCCAGAACGGCCCGGCCTCGACTACCTCGGTGACGACCTTGCCCGGCCAGATGCCCGACGCGTCGACATCCGCGATCGTGTCGAGAGCGACGCGCTTCTGCTCCTCGCTCGTGTGGAAGATCGCGGAACGGTAGCTGCGGCCCACGTCGTTGCCCTGACGGTTCTTCGTCGACGGGTCATGAATCTGGAAGAAGAACTCCAGCACGTCCCGGAACGAGATCACGTCGGGGTCGAAGACGACCTCGACCGCCTCCGCGTGGTCGCCGTGGTTGCGGTAGGTGGCGTTCGGGGTGTCGCCGCCGGAGTAACCGACTCGCGTCGAGATCACTCCCGGGCGCTTGCGCAGCAACTCCTGCGCTCCCCAGAAGCAGCCGCCCGCCAGAATCGCCGTCTCAGTTGTCACCGTGTGGCCTCCTCGGTCACTAACAGCTGCTCGTCATAGCTGTGCTCTCGGCGTCGGTGCCCGACGCTCGTCTTTCCCGTCAACTCGTGCTTCGGTTCCCGAGTCCCGGGGCGCGGTCCACCCGATGGACGCTCTCGAAACAACGCCCCGGCCTCGGCCGATGTTCCGCCCTCACTCCGCGCGGGCGCCGGCCGAGAGGTCACCGGAGCTCCGCCGGGCGAGCAGCAGCCGCACGACGTAGACCAGCGCGGAGACGGCGAACAGCACCACCACCAGCCAGAGCCACCGGCCCAGGTAGGGCTGCTGGTCGAGGCCGGTGGCCGCCAGGTGCGTCACCCCGCCCTGGCGGATGATGCCGGGCAGGAACATCAGCAGGGTCAGGCCGGCGCCCAGCGCCGGGATCCGCACGTGGTTGACGACCGGAACGCGCGGGCGCGGCAGCCGGGCGACCGTCGCGGTGAGGAAGCCGTCGGCCGCCGCGTACAGCGGGAACAGCACCAGGTCGTGGATCACCGCGGCGCCGACGAACCAGGCGAGCACGGTGAGCAGCGCCGGGTCCCCGAGCAGGAACGACGCGGCGTAGGCGGCGACGGCGAAGGAGACCAGCAGCAGCGCGAGGTGCGCGGGCCGAGCGCCGTAGCGGGCGATGAACGTGCCCATCACGCGGCCCGGAAGTTGATCGAACGGACCCACTTCGTGCAGTGCACGCCGGGCAGGGCGGGGACGATGACCCGGGCCGGGAAGCCGTGGTCCGGGCTCAGATCGGCGCCGTTGACCTGCAGGGCCAGCAACGCGTCGGGATCGACGACCTGGCCGCCGGTCAACGTGACCCGGCCGAACGGGCCCGGGTCGAGCGAGTCGACGAAAGCCGAGCCCGGGTCGGGGACACCGGCGAGCGCGGCGAGGTCACGCAGCCGCACGCCCGTCCAGGTCTGGACGGTCGACCAGCCCTCGACGCAGGCGATCGGAAGGGTGGCGGTGTGCAACGGCAGCGAGCCGGAGCCGGCGAGCAGCATCGCCCGGTCGAGCCGCTGTGCGGCGGGGCCGCCGGTCAGGTCCAGCCGCCAGGCCGCACCGGTGGCGGCGGGGTCGATCGTCGCGGCAGCGGCGGTGCGGTTCACCGGATAGTCGTTGGCGGGTTCGCCGCCCGGCGTCCGGCTGCGGGGAAGCAGCAGTGCAAGGGGGCGCAGCGGGCCTCCGATCGTCTGCCCGGCCGTGAGCGCGGCGACGAACACCACGCCGCCGCCGACGAGGGCGAGCGCTCCCCTGCGGCTCATCGTGGGTGGCGCCGGGTCGGCGGGGACGAGCCCGATCTCACCGTCGGGCTCCTCGGGGCGGGTCTCGGCGAGGGGAGTGCGCAGTTCGGCGCGCAGGGACCGGGTGCGCAGGGACCGGAGCATCGTGGGCAGCTTGAGGGCGACGTGGGCGACGAAAGCCGCGATGAAGACCCATGCCCCCAGGTAGTGCCCGGTGTAGAAGCTGAAACCGAACACGTAGTCGTACTGGATGTTGAGCAGCCCGGTGACGATCTCGAACAGGATGCTGCCGACGAGCAGCAGCAGCGAGGCGCGCTCGAGCAGCTTCGCGGGCGTGCGGGCCGGAGGCCACTCGAACAGCTTGGGGATGACCGACCACAGTTTGGCCAGCACGACCGGGACGACGATGAGCCCGAGCCCGACGTGCAGACCCTGGGTCAGCCGGAACAGCCACGACGGGCGGGTCGGCCAGTCGAAGACGGGAAGGTGGAGCCACCCCACGTCGCCCGGGATGCTCTGCCCGGGGCCGTAGGCGACGTAGTCGAGCAGGCCGGTGATCACGACAAGGGGCAGCGCCGCGAGCAGCACGGCTCCGAACACCGAGGTCAGCCACGGTCCACGGAGAGGGCTGCGGAACCGGGGCATCGGCGGCCCTGTCCTCTCGCGTGGACGCGGGCGGACCTCTGGGCGTGTCATGGGATCCTCCGGTAAGTGGTGTGTGCGCTCCAGACCCTACGGCGGGCGACGCTCCGAACCGGTCGTGCGACAGGTCGGTAAGAAAGCCACAAGGGGCGCTCGCTCGGCGCCCCGCGGTCCGCCGCATCGGCGGGCGCGAACGGCGTCATCAGCCGGCCGTCAGCTCGACGAAGCAGCGGCGCCCGTCCCGGCCCGGTCCATCACGCAGCCCGAGCGACCGGCCCAGCCGCCGCAGCGCCGCGGAGCCGACCGCCGCCCAGGGGACGGCCGGACCGAGCCGGCCTGCCGAACGCACGCGAACCGTGCCGGACCAGGCCCGTTCCGGCTCGGGATGGGTCTCCACCAGCAGGGTGCCGCCGGGGCGCAGGAGGCGAGCCGCCCGGGTCAGCAGGGAGACCGGATCGCCCCCGATGCCGATGTTGCCGTCGGCGAGCAGGACGTGCTGCCAGCGGCCCTCGTCGGGGAGGGCCGCGAACAGGTCGCGGCGCACCATCGCCACCCGGCGACGGCGGCAGTGGGCCTGCGCGACGGGAGAGTGGTCGACGCCGAGCGCGGGGATTCCTCGCGCCCCGAGCGCGACCAGCAACCGTCCCGGACCGCAGCCCAGGTCGACGACGGGCCCGGCGCAGCGGTCGAGCAGCCACGCGTCGTCGCGGTCGGCCGGGCGCTGCCACCGGTGGACCGCGAGGCAGGCCACGCGACCCTCGCTGTCCACGAGGGAGGTGGATGCTCCCCGCAGTGCCGCGTCGAACACGGGCGCGCTCATCGAGTGCCCCCGTGCCGGAGGGCCTCCATGATCATGTTCCGGCTGCGGCCACGGTGGCCGACACCGCAGCGAGGATGTCGGCCGACTCCGTCCGGGTGGCGTAGTTCGGGTGCACGTCGATCCAGGCGACCCGCCCCTGGTCGACCACCACGACGGTCGGCATCGGCAGCGTCGGTGTGCCGTCGGCGTTGGTGGCGGCCACGTCCAGCCCGAGGCCGAGCTGCGCCGCACGTGCGTCGTCGTCGGCGGGAGCGAGGATCCCCAGTTCGGTGGCGATCCGGTTGCCGGGGTCGGAGAGGACGGGATAGCTGAGCTCGTTGCTCTCCTGCACGGTGAGCGAGCCGTCCGGCCGCTGCGGGCTGATCGCCACCAGCGCCACCCCGCGCTCGCGGAGCGCGGGCAGCAGGTCCTGCTCGTAGGTCCGCAGCGCGAGGTTGCAGTACGGGCACCACGCGCCGCGGTAGAAGACCACCACGGCGGGCCCACCGCCGCTCGCCTGCGCCAAGGTGGCCGGGTCGCCGTGGACGTCGAGCAGCGGTGCATCCGGCATCGGCGTGCCGACGCCGGCGATCCCGGCGGGTAGGCCGGCGGCGTCGAGTTGCTCGCGCTCGACGGCGAACGCCGCCCGCGCGCCGTCCGGCAGCGTGGTGTCGAGACTCGCTACGAGGTCGGCGAGTCGGGCAGCGAGGGCATGGTCGGTGGAGGTCACGATCGTCCTTTCGGGAGCCGGACCGAGCCGGCAAGAATGGAGCATCTACTCCACTTTGTAGCATCGTCTGGAGTGGAGCGCCAGCTCCAGAAAGGTAGGATGGGTCCGGTGAGTACCGAGGGGGACATAACGCCGGAGCCACGGCTGACCCGAAAGGGACGAGCGACCCGGGAGCGGATTGTCACCACCGCGGCAGGCCTGATGTTCGAGCGGGGCGTCGCCGGCACGAGCCTCGAGGACGTGCAGGCCACGGCAGGGGTCAGCAGCTCGCAGATCTACCACTACTTCCGCGACAAGCGGGCGCTGATCCGCGCCGTGATCACCTGCCAGACCGATGCGGTGCTCGGCGCCCAGCAGCCCCTGCTCGGCCGGCTGGACAGCGTGACAGCGCTGCGGCAGTGGCGCGATCTCCTGGTCGGGTTCCAGCGGGAGCGCCACTACGAAGGCGGCTGCCCGATCGGCTCGCTCGCAGGCGAGCTCGCCGAGGTCGACCCGGAGGCTCGCGCCGCTCTCGCCACCGGGTTCGACAGGTGGGAGGCAGCCATCCGGGCGGGCATCCAGGCGATGCGCGACCGCGGCGACCTGCCGTCCGACGCGAATCCGGAACGCCTGGCCACGGCACTGCTGGTTGCCCTGCAAGGCGGCCTGCTGCTCACCCAGGTCCGCCGGGACACCTCCGCACTGGAGGCTGGGCTGGACACGGTGATCGAGCACATCGCCTCGCTGACCGTCCGGTAGGGGCGGCAACGAGGAGCGGGCCACCTCAGACGGGTTCGGGCACCAGCCCGGTCAGCCGATGGTTCGTCTCCGCCACCACGTCGGTGAGATCCCGGTACGGCTCGTCCCACGGGTCCTTCAGCCCGAAGCCGCGGTGCGGGTTCTCCAGCCAGCTGCACCAGTGCCACCCCAGACACCACGGCAGTGCGGCGAACGCCTCGGCCGCCGCGACGTATCCCGCGCCCCGTTCACGCTGGTCACGGGCGGAACCGACGCGGTCAGGGCTCATGATCGTGGGGCACCAGTTACCGGTGTCGGCGATCAGGACGGGCCGGGTGGTGCGCTCGTGCCACCGGCCGATCCGCTCCAGCGACGCATCGAGGCTCCCGGGGTCGGGGCCGGGGAACGTCTGCACCGACAGCACGTCCACGTACGGCGCCATGGCGTCGAGCACCGGCTCGGGCACCGCGGCGCGGGTGCCGTAACGATCGCCCAGGATCAGGTGATGGGGATCGTGGCGCCGGATGGCCTGGGTGGCGACGCGGTAGTACGCCTCGGCGATCGCCGGGAGTCCGGCGGCCGGGTAGCCGTCGCCCGCGGGATGGCGACCCCAGATGGGCACGTCGACGAGGAAGTAGCCGAGGAGGTTCGGGTCGTCCGGACGGCACACCGTCCTGGCCAGGTGGTCGCACCACTGGGCGAACGCGGGCGTGCGCGGATCGCGGTAGGCGGGAGCGCCGTTCCAGTGCTCGATCTCGGCCACGCGCAGCGACAGCGTGTACGGAACGCCGGCGCCCGCGAGCACGTCGGGCGCCACGCCGTCCGAGTGGCCCAGGTCGACGACTCCTCCGTCCGTGGCGAGCCCGGAGCCGCTGACGTACTCGGAGGTCCAGCCCAGGGTGTTGAAGCCCCAGGACGTCATCTCCGGCACCAGACCCTCGCGTAGCCACCGTCTGCTCGAGCCTCCGTACCGATCTCGAAGGATGTCGATGTTGTGCGGGTAGCGCAGGTTGGTGTCGTCGGCGTGGACGACGCCGATGGACAGGAACGGTGCGCCGTCGGGCGTGCGGAGCCGCCATCGACCCCGACGCTCCACCGAGAAGGCCCCACGAGCGGGACTGATCATGATCCGGGTCTCCCTCTCCACGAGACGAGGCGTCTCGTCTCTCCAGAGAAGCACCCGACCCGTCCCGCGTCAAGACGAGCCGTCTCGTCTCGCGACGGTAGAGTCGCCGTCCATGCCCGCCGACCCCGCCCGGCGCAGCCAGGAGTCCTGGCGCGCCATCCTGGACGCGACCTTCGCCCTCCTGGAGGAAGGCGGCTACCAGGCGATCACCATGGGCGGCATCGCCGCACGGGCGGGCGTGGGCCGCCAGACGCTGTACCGGTGGTGGCCCTCGAAGGCGGCCGTGGTCTTCGAGGCCTTCCTCGACAAGGTGAGCATCGGCCCCTTCCCCGGCGATCACGGCGACTTCCCCTCCCGGCTGCGCGGCTTCGCCCACGGGTTCGTCACGCTGTACGTGGACGGCCCTGCCGGTCGCAGGCTGCGGGAGCTGATCGGCGCGGCGCAGACCGACCCGGACCTGGCCCGCGCCCTGGCGGAGCAGTGGTTCGAGCCACGCCGCGCACCCGTCAGGCAGGCGTTGCGCGAGGCACAGCAGGACGGGGTGGTGCGCGCCGACGCCGACCCGGACACCGCGCTGGACCTCGTCTTCGCCCCGCTGCACTACCGGCTGCTGGTCTCGGGCGAGCCCGTCGACGCCGCCTACGTCGACGCGGTCGTCGACCTCTGCCTCGTCGCGCTCGCTCCCGAACCGCCATCCCGACCGCGCACCGGTTCATGATCGGGACTGAACCAGTGCGCGCTCGGCGCTCATCCGCGCGAGCGGACCTCCCGCACACCGGTGACGCCGGCGACGCGTAGCGCCACCGCGATCGGGTACCCCGTACCAGCGGCGTCCGGCGCACACCGGGCCGGTTCCGACCGGGGGGTCGAGTCGGCGAGCACGCCCCCGTCGGTGTCATGTCGGCACGACTACCAGGAGGACGTCATGGGATTGATCAGTCACGTGATCGCGGCCGGGATCGGCTACTACGCCGGTCAGCCCGAGGGACGCCGACAGCTGGACAAGCTGCGCAGGCAGGCGGTCGACTACGCGCACGGACCCGAGGCCAAGCGGTTGCGGGAACGTGGCTGGGACGCGGCAGGCGAGGGGGCACTCGCCGCCAGGAGCTTCGCGTGGCGGACGTTGGGCAGGAAGGACGCGAGCCCAGGCTCCACCGGCGACATCGCCGACACTCGTAGCCGGGTGCTGTGGCGCCGCCCCCGCCCCGACCAGACGACGCCGCCCGGCCCGATCAGCCCGACCCCCGGCGCCACCGTCCCGGACGGTTCCACGACGTCCGGCCCGGGCAGCAGCGGTTCGCCGTCCACCTCCTCGACCTCGCCGTCCACCTCCGAGAAGCGACCGTGATCCGCGTCGTCCACTGAGGACGTCAGGCACGCAGCCCGTCGAGCACGGGTCGCATGTCGTCATAGGTGCCCGGCACGTCATCGAGCTTCCCGAGCCGGTGCCGCTCCAGCCGGTTCGCACCGATGTGCAGGGCCCGATAGAAGAGTCGGCGCAGGACTGCTCCAGGAGTCGGTGACAGGTCCCCGTAGGACTCCCAGAAGCTGTCCCGCTCGGTGCCGGGCCGCCGCAGGGCCATGTGGACGGTCCAGTCCGCCTCCGGGTCGCCCCAGGAGGCCCGGTCGTGGTCGAACACCCCGCAGATCGTGGGCTCGGCGGCACCCGGGTCGAGCATGACGTTGACGGTCCACAGGTCGCCGTGCAGCAGGCGGGGTTCGACGATCTCGTCGAGCACCGCCCTGTTCCGGGCAGCAGCCTGCGCGATCGCACGGACGTCCGTCGAGTCGAGGCCCGCGTCGTCGAGGTCGGCCGCGGTGTCCTCGAAGTAGGCGATCAGCGCCGCACTCCAGGTGGTGAAGGCAGGCCCGGCCACGGAGCCGAACCGCTGCCCGCGAACCGAATGGATCCGGTGGGCGATCGAGCCCATCTGACGGAAGAAGGACGTCCACCCCGACCGCGGGTAGGCGTCGAGGCCGTCCGGCGCGGGCACACCGGGTAGCACCGTCTGGAACACGTAGTCGCGACCGATCACGTCGTGCGTGAAGTCGATGGCGAGCGTGCGCGGCATCATGTGCGTGATCGGGGCGAAGTACGGAAGGCTCGCGTGCTCATTGCGCATCAACTCCCGCTCGATGCGGTTCTGCCGACCCGGTTCCGGCGCCACCCGGAGTATCGCCGGCGCCCGGCCCGCCAGCTCGACGCGGTAGGTGTTGTTGTACATCCCGTTGCCCAGCTCGACGGCCGACACGACGTCTGTCTGCCGGCCGAATGCCCGCCGGGACATGGCCGCGATCTGCTCCGCGCTCACCGACCGCTGAAAGGCCTCGGGCGAGCGCGTCACCGACTGAACTCTCATGCGTACAGCTTCCCGGGCCGGCCGTGACGTCCGAGAATGAGCCCCGGCAGGCGGCCGCCCGGCACGGAAAGAATGATCACTTCCGAGCCCCGTCGCGCATCGGCATAAATGATCACCGATGTTCGTTTCTAGATGCGGAGGTGAGCGAAACGTCGTCCGTTACATCGACGTGCATCGGTTGCGGTGCCGAGCTGCCCGGAGAGCGAGCGGAGCTCGGGTACCGCTACTGCACCAAGGAATCATGCCAAGCGCTTTATCACCGTGGCCTCACCGTCACGGCCGTCGGGTTGAACAAGAGCGGGGAAACCTTCGTGATCGCCGACCCCGACGAGATCCGGCGCAGGGGCGAGGCCGGTGAGTTCACGAAGAAGGACACCGGCGTGGGTCTGGACTACCGGCCGCCGAGCGCAGCCCCCGCTCCTGCCGCGCCCAATGCCCGGGTTCCGCAGCAGCGACGTGCGCAGCCGTCCCGCCAGCGTCGCCCCTGGACCCCGGAGCAGGAGAAGGTCGTCCGGCTCTACCACGACATGGGGCTGAGCCCCCGGCAGATCGTCGCCCGGGCCAGGGAGAACACGCCGCGGCTGGGGCTGACCGAAGCCCTCGTCGTCAGAATCATGTCGTCGCTCCCGCGCCGGTAGGCACGAGGAACCGGACAGATCGCATTTCGACCCGGCCCTCGTCGCGCCCGCCGGACCTCGCCCGGATCGATTCAGGCGCCTTCACCCGATCAGCGCAACGCTGCCCCGGCGGCGGCGCTCGGGCACGCTTTCCGCGCTGTTTCGCCCGGTTCTTACCAATTCCGATCGATGGCCGCGTGCCCAGTTTGATCTGTTTTCCATAGTTTGGCTGCGCTGATCGGGCGAATGCCGAGATCTTCGGAAACGCGGTGATCAAGGGCTCCGATAGACCGGCTGCAACCCGCTCCCCAGGGTTGCTTCCACCGACCTCGCTCCCCGAGGTCGAAACGTTGAGAAAGGGACAACATGCCGAGTTTCGGATGGAACCACCAGAAGTCCTGCAAGGACGCACCGAAGTCGCGTCACGACCACCACCACCACGACGACGACAAGGACGGCCGCCCGGTGAGCTGGCACCACAAGCACAGCAGCCACCACCACTGGGACAAGAAGTCCAGCAGCCACTGCCGCTGAGCTTCTGAACAACAGACGGCCCCACCCGCGCGCGCGGGTGGGGCCGTGGTGGCAAGGGGGGGTTCTTCATGACAGCCGTGGCGGCCGACGCCACCTCTGCCGGCTCAGCACCTGAGACCGAGCCTGCGGAGCACGATGTCGTCGGGGGCGCGACGTCGCTGGTCGAGCAGGCCCCTCGGCTCACCGTCCGGGCCATCTTCCGCCGGTTCTGGCCCGAGACCCGCCCGTTCCGCGGGCGGATGGTGCTGAGCCTGTTGTTGGCCGCGGTCGGGCCCGCGCTGGCGACGGTCAGCATCTGGTTGTTCAAGATCCTGGTCGACGACGTGCTGACCCCGCACGACTATCGCCTGTTCCCTGCGGTCGCCGCCGCATATCTGGGGATCACCCTGCTCGAGGGGCTGCTGAACTTCACCGACCAGTACATGTCGGCGTGGGTCGGCGAGCGTTTCGTGCTGAACCTGCGGGTCCGCCTCTTCGAGCACATGCAACGGCTGTCGCTCGGGTACTTCGAGAAGAACCAGCTCGGCGACGTCCTGTCGCGCCTGACCAGTGATGTCGGCTCGATCGAGTCGATGGTCCTGACCGGCGTGAACGTGGCACTGACCTACACGTTCCAGATCGGCTTCTTCATCGTTGCCATGTTCTATCTGAACTGGCAGCTGGCGTTGGCCGCGTTCGTCGCCGCGCCGGGGTTCCTGCTGCTGGCGCGGACGTTCTCCCGGCGTCTCAAGGACGCCTCACGGGAACGACGGCGCCGTTCGGGTTCGATCACCGCGGTCGCCGAGGAGACACTGAGCAACGTCGCGCTGGTCCAGGCCTACGACCGCCAGGACCACGAGGTGCACCGGTTCCGCGAGGAGAACCTGGGCAGCTTCCGGGCCCAGATGACCGCCACCCGGCTCGAAGCGCTGTTCTCCCCGTTCAGCAGCCTGCTCGAGACGATCGGTGTGTTGCTGGTCGTCGGCATCGCGGTATGGGAGCTGGCCAACAACAGGATCACCCTGGGTGGGCTGCTCGTCTTCGTCGCCTACCTCACCCAGCTCTACGGGCCGATCAGTGGCTTCGGCAACCTGTGGAACTCGATCTACTCGGCGAGCGCCAGCGCCGAGCGCATCATCGAGGTCCTCGACGAGCAGCCCGGCGTCGTCGAGCCCGAGGACCCCCGCCCGGTGGCGCGCGCCGCAGGCGACGTCCGTTTCGAGGACGTCGAGTTCCGCTACCCGGGCACCGACAAGACGGTCCTGCGCGGGATCGGCTACCGGGTCGCGCCCGGCGCCAAGGTGGCGATCGTCGGGGCGAGCGGCGCGGGCAAGACCACGCTGACCAAGCTGATGCTGCGCTTCTACGACCCCGACAACGGCCGGATCACCCTCGACGGCCGCGATCTGCGGGACCTCTCGCTGAGCGATCTGCGGCGCAACGTCACCGCGGTGCTCCAGGAGACCCTCGTGTTCGACGGGACCGTCGCCGACAACATCCGGTACGGCAAGGCAGACGCCACCGACCAGGAGATCGTCGACGCCGCGACGGCCGCGGACGCGCACGGGTTCATCTCCGCGCTGCCCGATGGCTACGACACCCGGATCGGGCAACGCGGCCGGATGCTCTCGGGTGGTCAACGCCAGCGCCTCGCCATCGCCCGGGCGATGATCCGCGACTCTCCCGTGCTGCTGCTCGACGAACCCACCACCGGTCTCGACGCCGAGTCGACCCAGCGGGTGCTCGAGCCGATGCGCAGGCTCATGAGCGGCCGGACGACGATCATCATCTCCCACAACCTGCTCACCGTGACCGACGCCGACCAGATCCTGTTCCTCGAGGACGGCGCGATCACCGGTGCAGGCACCCACCAGCAGCTACTGGGGCAGCACCCCGGCTACACGCGGCTCTACCAGCTGCACCACCCCGACCAGCATGGGCCCGCCGCCGCGGTCGAACCGGTCCGCGCGGCAGTGGGCTCCTCGGCGATGCTGCCGCCCGCCGGAATGCCGGCAGGCCGGCCGCAGTGGGCGGACAGCGCCTCGGTGACCACGCGGCTCGCCCGCATCCTCCCGGCGCGACCCGTGAAGTCCCTCGACCGGAGCGGACCGCACCCGGCCGCGGCACCCGGTTACGACCCGACACCCCCCACCACCAGGCTTCCCGTCGTGCGCCCGGCAGGCCGGGCCGATCGGGCCACCCCCGCCGGCCGGCACCGTGCCGCGGGACACCACCCCCCGCAGCCGGCGGTCGGCCCCCCGATCCGCACCGCGCACACCCCGCCGCCGGCGCTGCGGCCGTCACCCCAGCCGTGGCCCGCGCAAAGCGACCATCCGCAGGCTCCGCTGCCGGCCCAGCGTGGGCTCTCCGCCGCCTTCCGGTCGCCGGTCCCCGCCTCGCCCCCGTCACCGGACCACCGCTACCCACCCGGCTCCGCGAACGGCCACCGCGGCGGGCCCGTCGAGGAGCCATCGGGACCACGCCACAGCCGGATCGCGCACTCGGGGGCGAGAAGATGACCCTGGCCGTCAGAGTCCGTCCTCGAAGCGCCGCAGCCGGTCGTCCCGCCCCTCGGTCTGGGGAGAGATGAGGGAGTCCAGACCGGCCAGCACCGCGACCAGCTGCCCCTTGAGCGCCCCGTGCAGCCGCTGCATGTCGGGGTCGGACTTGAGCAGGTCGGTGTTGAGCTGGTTGCACGGGTTGCGCAGCACCCGACCGAGCTCGCCGATCGCGACGACCTCGCAGTAGGTCTTCCACGCGTGTACCTGGTCGATCTCCACGAGGGACTGCCCGCGTGTCATCATGCTGCGCTGCACACGGCTCCACTCCCCCTCCCACTCCGGCACGAGCTGCGGCGGCAGGAGGGTGGCCCGCGAGAAGTAGCACGCCGCGCTCCAGTGGGCGAGCCAGCCGATACGCCGTTCACGGACGAGGGCGGTGACCCGTCGCCACGATCGGTGCACCGCCTCGCGGTCCTCCTCGGTCGGTTCGCGCATGTGCTGCTCGAGCAGGAGCGCCAACAGCTCGTTGCCCTCCCTGGCGATCTGGAGCGCGCGCGTGTACTCGAACCGCTTGCTTCTCCGGAGCAGGACGAGCGGTCTGCGGTAGTCGTCGGGTCGCAGCCAGGCGAACCAGTAGCGGCGCTCGCCCAGGTCCCGCCGGCGCGGCCGGAACGTCCGCAGCAGGCGTCGCCATACCTGGACGAGGGAGAGGTTCGCGATCGCGGAGTCCAGCACGCTGCAGGCGGAGCGGACGATGCGGATCCGTTCCTCCACGTCGGTCGCACCGCCGTTCTGGGCGTGGTTCATCCGCGCTGCGGCGAGGCGGTACATCACGTCGACGTTCTGGCGCCAGAGGCAGTGGATCGCGTCGTAGACGTAGGCGGCCCGGCGGTAGTCCTTGCGCAGCTCGTAGAGCGACCCGTTGTACAGGGCCAGGCGTGCGTTTCCGGGGGAGCGCCTGCCCGCCTCCTCGTAGTGGTGCCGGGCCCGCGTGAACCTCCCGGCCTGCTGGTGGTGCACGGCCCTGCGGAAGGCCGAGTACCCGCCGCCGCTCCAGTGCTCCCACCTGGGCGTTCTGCGCAACATCGCGCTCTGTTCCATCACCGCTTCGACGCAGAAGGCGCCCACGGTGAGAGCGAGTTCGGCGACGTCCCTATCGCGGAAGCTCTGGGCCGAGATGAGGACCTCGCGGGGTGAACGGACCACCTGCACGCCCACTGCGATCTGTCCGGGGCCGCCGACCTCGGGGATGAGGTGCACGTTGAACGCCGCCCGGCGCTGGGGGTAGACGAGGTTCAGCAGCTGCGCCGCCCATCCGGAGGTGCCGCCGGGGTCGGGCGCCGAGGACGGGATCTGGGGTGAGGTCGGGTTGATCGGTCCGGGAGCGAGGTGCCGCGTGAGCGTCGGGTCGGTCGAGATGAAGTCCCGGATACGGGAGGGCAGCTCGAGCAGGCTTTCCGGCTGCCCGCGCACGAACTCGCGGAAGTTGTGCTCGAACGTGAGGGGGTGGATGACGATGGGCAGGGGACGTCGGCTGACCAGGACGTACCACGCCGTGGACAGCGACCGCGCGACGAGCAGCGAGACCAGGGCGCCGATCGGGAGTGCTGCGGCCGTGATGAGGGCGTTCACGAATCCCGTGGACGACGTCACCGTGGCTGTCCCCAGCAGGAGGCCATGATCAGGACCATCTGCGGATATCGGGCATGATCGGGATCTCGTTACTCGCTCCGCGTGCGCGGCACCGCCTCGTCCAGCCAGGAGGACTCCGCCGAGACCGGCTCGGCATCGTTGCGGGCGGTGGTGGTGAAGCGCTGCTGGTAACGGGCCGGAGAGACACCCAGCCGGCTGGCGAACACGCGCCGCAGCGACTCGTAGCTGGGGAAGCCGGCCCGCAGTGCCGCCTGGGTGGCGTTCATGCCGCTGTCGAGGTGGGAGCGGGCCAGGTCGAAGCGGATGCGTTCCACGTACCGCGCGGGTGTCGTGTCGAGTTCCTCGCGGAACATGCGGGTGAGGTGGCGGGGGCTCACCTGCGCCACCGCCGCCAGCGCAGCCAGACTCCACTCGGCACCCGGATCGGCGGCCACCCTCTCCGCCACCAGACGAATCGCGGGAGTGCGGGGCGGAGGTCCTTGGAGCGACGCGGAGAACTGGGACTGACCACCGGGGCGCTTCATGTAGACGACGAGGGCACGGGCCACCGAGCGCGTCAGCTGTGGGCCGTGGTCCTCCTCGATGAGCGCCAGTGCCAGGTCGATCCCGGCGGCGACCCCACCCGAGCTGTACGTGCTGCCGTCCTTGATCCAGATGGCGTCGGGCTGGACGGAGACGTCCGGGTAGCGGCGTGCCAGCTCAGCGGCCATCGCCCAGTGCGTGGCGGCCCGCTTGCCGGCCAGCATCCCGGCTTCGGCGAGGATGAAGGCTCCCGTGCACACCGACCCGACCCGTCGCGCCCCGCGGCTCATCCGGGTGGCGGCGTCGACGAGGTCAGGAGTCACCGGCCGCTTCGGGAAGCCGCCGCCCGCAATGAGCACCGTGTCGAAACGGGCGTCGGCGGCAGACCCGGTGGCGGTGATGGGCACGCCGATCGACGACATGGCCGGCTCGCCGGTGACCGAGACCGTCGTCACCTGGTAGTTGCACTCACCGCGGCTGGCTTCGGCGAACACCTCGGCCGGTCCGGCGACATCGAGCATCTTGACGCCGTCGAACACGAGGATCCCGACGCGGTGCACGGACGGCACCATCTGTCCTCCGTGATCTTGGCGGGATTGGTGGGCTTCCTGGCCAGGTTCGGGCGGCTCGGCGACCCCCACCCCAGCGATTGTAGGAGTGCGGAAAAGCCCACCATCCCCATCGCACCCAGTACGAGGACCACACCGTGACCACCTTGCTCGATCACGTCATCGCCGCCCACGGCGGGCCGGCCCCATGGCGGGACGCCACCGTCATCGAGGCCGACGTCACCTACGGCGGCCTGTTCTGGGATTTCAAGGGCGTGCCCGACTTCCTCGGCACCGATCACGTCATCGCCGACGTCCACCGGGAACACGTGATCCTTCAGCAGCCCTCCGGCCGCGTCATCGAGTACGACCGGGACGCCGACACCCTCACCGTCACGGGCCCGGACGGGCGGCACGAGACGCTCGACAACCCGCGGGCGAGCTTCGACGGGTACCGCGCCGACAGCCGATGGACTGTTGCCCAGGCAGGCTACTTCCGGGCGTACGCGACCTGGAGCTACCTGGTCGAGCCCTACCTGTTCACCTACCCCGGCGTCGAGACCGCGGAGATCGACCCGTGGATCGAGGACGGTGAGAGCTGGCGGGGCCTCAGCGTGACCTTCCCCGCCACGCTCGACGTGCACAACACCACCCAGCTGTACTACTTCGACGATGCCGGCCTGCAGCGGCGGATCGACTACCAGCCCGACGTCAACGGCGGTTCACCCACGGCGCACTACGACACCGCGCACGACACGTTCGACGGGGTCGTGGTCACCACGGCCCGCCGGATCCACATCCGCAACGAGGACCGCACCCCCGACCGGTCCTGGGCGCCGATCACGCTGGACGTCTCCGGGGTACGGCTGAAGTGACCTCCGCGCCGGCAGGGGTCACGAGGCGGGACCGCCCGAGGACTCCCCCGGTGCCCACGGCACGACGCCCTCCCAGCGATTGAGGTAGCTGGTCTCCCAGGTCGGCCGGCGATTCGTCGGGCCGAAGTTGCCGGCCGGGTAGCCCAGCGGGATCGCGAAGTGGAACTTCACCTCGACCGGAATCCCGAACATCTCCCGGAACCGGTCCTCCACCGAGCTGTGGAGGGTGGTCGGGACCGACCCGATGCCGAGCGCACGTGCGGCCAGCATGAGGTTCTGGGTGGCCGGAAGAACCGAGCCCTCCGCGTTCGGCGGCACGGACAGGGCGAAGACGACGCACGGAACGCTGCCCATCTCGTCGGCCAGCCGCATGGACGGCGCCCACTGGGCGCGCTCGGCTGCGCTCAGGTCCTCGGGCCCGGTCCAGCCGACCGTGTCCCGGCGCTTCGCCCACCAGGCCTCGCGGTAGAGCGCCCCGAACGCACGGACGAGGCCGGGGTCGTTCACGGCGAGAAAGCGCGCGATCTGGCTGTTCCCGCCGCTCGGGGCCTTGGAAGCCGCGGCCACGATCAGCTCGAGGTCGGCGATCGGGACAGGATCCGGTCGGAACCGGCGGATCGACCGCTGCGTGAAAATGGCCTCACCGAGCGTCATCACCAGTCGCGAGTGGTCCACTCGGCGATCATAGGCCCGGGACTGAGGGCGGAATTCGGTCCCGATTACGAGGACTCGCGCATACCTCGCCAGAGGAGATCGGCGAGACACGCGGTCTGACTCTTCCAGTCGCCGCTTCGATCGAGGTACAGGAGGCCACCCAGTCCACGCAGGACGGTTTCCGGGTCGAGGTCGGCACGGACGTTTCCGGCCTCGACGTTGGCCTTCAACAGGGTGGCGACCGCCTCGACCAGGGCGTCGTAGGCGTTCACCGGCAGTTCTCCGTGGGAGGGCGCCGCAGCACGGAGCGCGTCGGCGAGGCCTCGCTTGGTCATCATGTAATGCGCCAGGTGATCGATCGTCCAGGCCCGGAAAGCATTCTCGGGGGTGTGCATCTCGAGCAGGATCGGCACGACGTCGACGAGATGCTGCACCTCGCGTCGGTAGACCGCCAGGATGAGCGCTTCCGGGGTGGGGAAGTGCCGGTACACCGTGCCGACCCCCACTTCGGCCTTCTTCGCGATGGCGTTGAACGACACCCCGTCCGACCTGGCCAGCGACTCCGCCGCCGCGGTGAGGATGCGCTCGTGGTTGCGCCGGGTGTCCGCACGCCGGGGGCTGACCGATCCCGTCGTCATGGTCCCTCCCGGTCGTCCGTCTCGTCGTCCGATGCAGTGGAGCATCTTCCGGTCCTGGTGACCAGTCGTTGCGAAGCGGATCGTAATCCGCTAGCTTCGAGAGCTGAACCGGATGAATATCCGGTTCACCGTCGCGGCGGCTCGACGTAGCCGCCACCGCGACCCATGCCGTCAGGCTTCCTACATGGACGATCTGGGGGAACAGATCCAGTGGACATCTCACTCGAAGTCAACGGCAAGACGGAACAACTGAGTGTCGATCCCGGTGTGACGCTGCTCGACACGCTACGCGAACGCCTCGACGTGACCGGTCCGAAGAAGGGATGCGACCGGGGGCAGTGCGGCGCATGCACGGTGCACGTCGGTGGCAGGCCGGTGCTGTCGTGCCTGACCCTGGCCGCCACGGTGAAGCAGCCGGTGACCACGGTGGAGGGGCTCTCCGACGGGGATCGGTTGCACCCGGTCCAGCAGGCCTTCGTCGACCAGGACGCCCTGCAGTGCGGGTTCTGCACCCCGGGACAGGTCATGTCCGCAGTCGCCGCGGTCCGCCAGGACGTCGAGGACGTGCGGGAGTTCATGTCCGGCAACATCTGCCGCTGCGCGGCCTACCCGAACATCATCGCGGCAATCGAACAGGCGAGGCAGGCCGATGCGTCCGTTTGAGCTCACGGCACCCGAGACCCTCGACGCCGCTCTCGCCTCACCCGGCACGTTCCTCGCCGGTGGCACCACCCTCGTCGACCTGATGAAGCTCAACGTCCTGACGCCGCAGCGCGTCCTGGACATCAACGACCTGCCGTTGCGGGGCCTCGACACCAGCGACGGACTGCGTATCGGGGCGCTGGAGCGGATGAGCGAGGTCGCCGGGCAGCCCGGTGTGTACCCCGTGATCACCCGCGCGTTGCTGCAGAGCGCCTCCCAGCAACTGCGCAACATGGCCAGCATCGGCGGCAACCTGCTGCAGCGCACCCGCTGCACCTACTTCCGTGACGTCGCCACGCCGTGCAACAGACGCGACCCCGGCAGCGGCTGCTCCGCGATCTCCGGGGCCAACCGGATGCACGCCGTGCTGGGCACCAGCGACTCGTGCGTGGCCACCCACGCCAGCGACCTGGCCGTCGCCCTGGTCGCGCTCGACGCGGAGATCCGGCTGGTCAGCTCCGACGGCAGCCGCACCGTCACGCTGGCCGACTTCTACCGCCTGCCGGGCGACACCCCGGAGGTGGAGAACGACCTGCGCCCCGGTGAACTGATCACCGAGGTGATCGTTCCGCGGCTGGACTGGGCGGCGCGTTCCACGTACGTCAAGGTGCGCGACCGGCAGTCCTACGAGTTCGCTCTGTGCTCCGCCGCGGTCGCACTCGACATCCAGGACGAGCACATCGTCGACGCCAGGGTGGCGGTCGGTGGAGTGGCGACCGTGCCGTGGCGGCTGCACGCGGTCGAGGAAGCCCTGCGCGGTGCGCCCGCGACCCCGGAGGCCGTCGAGGCCGCCGCAGCCGTGGCCGCCGACGGTGCCAAGCCGCTGTCCGCCAACGGTTTCAAGGTGTCCCTGCTCAAGCGGACCGTCGTCCGCGCACTGCTCGAACTGACAGAGGGGGGCCGCTGATGCCCAGCCGGTTGGACGGGCCGCTCAAGGTCAGCGGCCGCGCCGAGTACGGGGCGGACCACAACTTCCCCGGCATGGCCTACGGGTACGTCGTGCTCAGCACCATCGCCCACGGCGAGATCGAGGCCATGGACGTCACAGCGGCGAAGAGCGCACCCGGCGTGATCGGTGTGTATTCGCCGTTCGACCCGCTGGAACTGCGCACACCGAGTTTACCGATGTTCGGCGAGACCTGGGTCCCGCTGCAGAACAGGGACGTCACGTACTACGGCCAGCCGATCGGCTTCGTGGTCGCGGAGAGCTTCGAGCAGGCGCGGGACGCGGCAATGCTCGTCGACGTCACCTACCGGGAGCGGCCCGCGCTGACCTCCCTCGAGGACGGCCTCGCCACGGCCGAGGACGCGCCGCCGGGCTTCGACGGTTCACCTCAGACCCACACCGTTCTCGCCTCCGGTGTCGAGTCCATCGAGGACGCGCTGGCCGACAGCCCGGTGGTCGTCGAGGCGACGTACAGCACCGCTACGCAGAACCACACCGCCATGGAGCCGCACTCCGCAGTCGCGGTGTGGGACTCCGGAGTGTTGACGATCTACAGCGGGAACCAGGGGTCCGACCTCCAGGCGATGGAGGTGGCCGGCGCGTTGGCTCTCGAGCCATCGGCGGTCCACGCCGTGAACCCGTTCGTGGGTGGGGCGTTCGGCGGCAAGGGCCGCACCTCCGCGCCCGCGTTCCTCGCGGCGGCGGCGGCCAGGGCTCTCGACCGGCCCATCAAGGCCGCGCTCAGCCGGGAGCAGGTGTTCACCGCCACCGCCGGCCGTGCTGCGACCGTGCAGAAGATCGCCCTCGGTGCGGACACCGACGGCACCCTGATCGCGGTGCGGCACGACTCGTGGTGCAGCACGGCGGCGGACCGCTCGTTCGTCGAGCCGACGTCGCACGGCACCTCGCGGGAGTGGTACGCCACCCCCAACCTGGCCATCAGCCAGAAGATGGTGCCGCTGAACATCCCGCCCACCACCTTCATGCGGGCGCCGGGTGAGGCACCCGGGTCCTTCGCGTTGGAGAGCGCGATCGACGAACTCGCGGTCGCGCTGAACATGGACCCGATCGAACTCCGCATGCGGAACAACTCGATCGCGCCGCCCGGCAAGGACCTGCAGTGGTCGAGCAAGCACCTCGACGAGTGCTTCAGCATCGGCGCGGCCCGGTTCGGCTGGGCCAACCGCACCCCGCACGGGCACGCCGACGGCGACTGGCTCGTGGGTCTCGGCACCGCCACCGCGATGTTCCCCGCCCTGCGGTTCCCGGCCTCGGTCGAGGTCACCCTGCAGGCCGACGACACAGCGGTGGTCGCGACCAGCGGGGCGGACCCGGGCACCGGCCTGCTGACCGTGCTCTCCCTGGTGGGGGCCGAGTCACTGGACATCACGCCGGACCGGATCACGCCGCGGCTGGGCGACTCGGCACTTCCACCCGGTGGCATGTCCGGCGGCTCGACCGCAACGGCGAGCGCGGGCACGGCCATCATGATCGCCGCGAGCAAGGTGATCGACGACCTGCTGGTCGTGGCGACGTCGCCCGGCTCACCGTTCCAGGGGATGGAGACCTCGTACGCCGACGGTCAGGTGCTGGCCGGCGGCCGGGCGATGACGTTCGGCGAGGTGCTGCGGGCCGTGGGCCGCCCGTCGATCTCCGCGATCGGTTCGTCGGCACCCGGCGAGGAGATGACCAAGCACTCGTTCAGCTCGTTCGGTGCGCAGTTCTGTGAGGTCCGCGTGCACAAGTGGACGCGCGAGGCCCGCGTGTCCCGCATGCTGGGTGTGTTCGACGCCGGCCGGATCATCAACGACAAGGCCGCACGCAGCCAGATCATGGGCGGGATGATCTGGGGTGTCTCTGCCGCGCTGCACGAGGGCCTGGAGATCGAGGCGAACGGCCGGATGGCCAACGCCGACCTC
This sequence comes from Pseudonocardia sp. OZ21, assembly GCF_059359135.1. NCBI lineage: Bacteria > Bacillati > Actinomycetota > Actinomycetes > Pseudonocardiales > Pseudonocardiaceae > Pseudonocardia > Pseudonocardia sp. OZ21. Next base: position 3,773 of record NZ_JCADBN010000032.1, on the reverse strand, counting down.
GCGGGCTACCTGGTCCCGGTGAACGCGGACATCCCCGAGGTCGACGTCCAGTTCGTCCAGCACCCGGACACACTGCACAACGCCGTCGGCGCGAGGGGTGTCGGCGAGATCGGCACGGTCGGCATGGCCGCAGCCGTGGCCAATGCCATCTACAACGCCACCGGCGTCCGGGTCCGGCACATCCCGATCGTGATCGAAGACCTCCTGGACGAGTGACGGCGCCAGCGCGTTGCGGAGCCGTACTGCTGTCTGCAGCCAGTCTCAGCAGCAGTACGGCTCCATAGTGCGGGCATGCTTGCGGCCTCTACGTCCCCGTGCACAGGGCGTCGGCGACGAGGTCGAGCAACCTCGGAACCTGCTCCGGCGTGCTGCTGCTCGCTGTCGACAGGAACACTCCGAGAACCATCGCGGTGACGTCCTCGGCGGCGACATCCGCGCGGAGTGAACCCGCTCGCGCCCCGGCCTCGATGATCGTGCCGATCGCGCCGGTGATGCGTTCCCGCGTGGTCGGAGTCGCAATTCGCCCCGACGCCCACCCGGCGCGGAGCGTGTCGACCATCCCGCGTTTCGTCGCGACGAACTCGGCGTAGCGGTTCATCCAGGCACGGAGCGCGACGTCGGGTGGGTACTGGTCGAGCACAGCGCGAGCGCTCGCCACGACGTCGTCGAGTTCGGCCGCATAGACGGCCTCGACGAGCGACTCGCGCGTGGGGAAGTGCCGGTAGAGCGTGCCGATCCCGACCCCTGCCGCGCGGGCGATGCCCTCGAGCGGGACGGTGTCGTCCGCGGCGGCGAAAGCAGCCCGGGCGACAGCGACGAGATTGTCGCGGTTGCGTGCCGCATCAGCCCGGAGCGGGCGTTCCCCAGGGGGCGCCGGATCGGACACGTTCAAAACGGAGGTACCTCCGATTGTGCTAGGTTCGTCGGAGCGGAGGAACCTCCGCTTTGGTCAGCATGGCACAGGGACGGACGTTCGATGACCCACCCCGACACCCACCTCCCCACCACCACAGCCGCCGGCGTTCCCCGTCCGGGCGGCCCCGGCCTGCTCGCGGGCCGCACCGTCTCGCGCATCGGATACGGCGCGATGCAGCTCGAGCGTCTGCACGGCGACCGCGCCTCGGCGATCACGCTCCTGCGCCGCGCGGTCGAGCTCGGCGTCGACCACGTCGACACCGCCCAGTTCTACGGCGACGGCCTCGTCAACGACCTGATCCGCGAAGCTCTCAGCCCACAGGACGACGTCCTCGTGGTGAGCAAGGTCGGCGCCGACCCCGATCCGCAAGGCCCCTTCGCCCTCCGTCCCGCGCAACGACCCGACGAGCTGCGGGCGAGCGTCGAGGACAACCTCAGGAGCCTCGGCCTCGACCAGATCCCGGTCGTGAACCTCCGGCGCCTCGACACCGGACCCGGCCTGCGCGCCGACGGCGACCAGGTGGTGGACATCGACGACCAGCTCGCGGCCATGGTCGCGCTGCGGGCCGAGGGCAAGATCGGCGCCATCGGACTGAGCAGCGTCACGATCGAAGGGCTGCGTCGCGCACTCCCCGCCGGCATCGTCTGCGTGCAGAACGCCTACAGCCTCGTCGCCCGCGACGACGAGGACATGGCCGACCTCTGCCTGTCCGAGAAGATCACCTGGGTGCCGTTCTTCCCGCTCGGCGGCGCGTTCGCCGGCCTGCCGAAGGTCACCGAGGAGCCTGCCGTCCACGCCGCGGCGCGGTCCCTCGGTGTCACCCCGTCGCAGATCGGCCTGGCCTGGCTGCTCCACCACGCCCCGAACGTCCTCCTCATCCCCGGCACGGCGGACCCCGCCCACCTCGAGGCGAACGTCGCCGCCGGCAGCATCACGATCGACGACACGACACTCGCGACCCTCGACTCCATCCCGTCGCGCTCGGCACAGGTCCCGCTCGGCTGAGCCACGACAAGCCGTGCCCCGCCCGGTCGGCGGCACCTTCGATTCCTGGATTGCGCCATCATGGCCGACATTCAGCGATTCCGACCAGCTGAAGATCGGATTGGATTTCTCCTTCCATAGAACAGGAGAATGAAATGCGGACAGGCGCTGGACGGTGTCGATCCCGGCGAGGACGCGGACCTGGTCAGGCCATGGGGCTCGCCGTCTGCGTGGCGCTGTTGTTCACCGCGGGCTGCTCCGCGAACCCCGGGTCAGCCCCGGCCGCCACCACACCCGCCGGCCCGTCCGCCCTCAAGACGATCGACCCGGCCGCACTTCAGGCCGCCGTGGACGCAACGACCAAGGAGCTTCTGATTCCCGGCGCCGTGGTCGTGCTCCGCACCCCACAGGGCGATGTCACGTCCGTCTCCGGTACCACGCTGCGGGGAGCCGAGTCGCCGCCCAGCGCCGACACCTACTTCAGGATCGCCTCGAACACCAAGACGATGACCGCAGCGGTGATCGTGCTGCTGGCCCAGGAAGGAAAGCTCCGGTTCACCGATCCGGTGTCGAGATACGTTCCAGGCGTGCCCAACGGCGAGAACATCACCATCGCCGAACTGCTGACGATGCGCAGCGGCCTGTACAACTACACGAGCGCGCCTGAGCTTGCCGCCGCGCTGGACGCCGATCCGTCGAAGGCGTGGACGCCCGAGGAAGTAGTGGCCATCGCATTCCGACGTCCGCCGGATTTCCCACCCGGCACCGCCTACGCCTACTGCAACACCAACTACGCCCTACTCGGTCTGGTCGCCGAGAAGATCGATGGCAAGTCCCTGGCCAGGATCTTCCAGGACCGATTGTTCGGTCCACAGAGCCTGCGGCAGATCACGCTCCCGGCGATCGACTCCACCTCGATCCCCGACCCCTACTCGCACGGCTACATGTACGGCGGATCCGCGTTCGCCCTGTCGGACATCCCCTACCCGCCCGACATGCAGGCCGCCGCCAGAGCAGGGACGCTCGAGCCCACCGACTACACCAACCAGAACCCGTCCTATGCCACGGCGGCGGGAGGCGCGATCGCCACCGCCACCGATATGGCCACCTGGATCCGAGCATTGGTCGAAGGCCGGGTGTTCACCGCCGACTACCAGCGTCTGTGGCTCGACAGCGTGCAACCCGAGGACCCCACCAAGCCGGACGGCCAGCAGTACGGATACGGCATCTCCCGGCAACGCTTCGGGCCGACCGCCTCCATGTACTACCACGGCGGCGAACTCCCGGGCTTCAACTCCTTCATCGGGCACGACCCCGACAACGACGTGACGCTCGTGATCTGGACGAATCTGACCCTGTCGCTCGATGGCGACCATACGGCGAACGTGCTGCTGCTGAAAGTGCTCGACCAGATCTACCCAGGGTTGCCGCTTGCACCTCCGTCAGCGCCGACCCCGACCACGCGCTGACGCTGGTCGGCTCCGGACGATGCGACGAAGGTCCTGGGGGAAAGCCCCTGCACGCCTGGGCGACGCGCGGAAACAGCCCTGAACGCCTTCTGGGGTGACCCTCGCCTGCCGAATCATCCCGGACGTCGAGGTCGGTCGGGTCGATGTTGCGCGCCCTGCCCGTCTCCGCCGGCTGACCCGACACCTCGAGCCCACCGACACAGCGGAGCACCGGCAGAACAGCAGGCCGCACACTCCCGCACACCCAGAACCAGAAACCCTCTCCTTCGATCCCGCCGAAGGACACTCGAGAAGATCAACTCCGACCGTCATGAATGACCGGGGCTAGGGCGTGTCCTGTAAGGGTTGTGGCCTGCGATCGGTGATCATGCTCAGGTGGCGGGCAGGGGCGAGCTGACAGACAA
>NZ_JCADBN010000031.1:0-35379 GCF_059359135.1 Pseudonocardia sp. OZ21 | reverse complement strand
CCCGCCGGAAACCGCTTCTGCACCTCGCCGCGTAAGGGGTCGAACAGACGGGCGCGGTCGGCAGAACCCCTGTGATCACTGGGGGACACATGTGCCCACGCTGCAGTCCTGGCCGGCGACAGCCACTTGTAGCCGGTGGCTCGTGAGCGTCGACAACTCACACCTCGCCCGAAGGTCTCTCCATCTTCAGGCCGACACGCCCTCAACGACGCTCATGGGCACTACAACCAGCCGCCCAGCACGCGCTCGCCGACTCGCTCGCCACTCTTGACCTCAACTGTGATGGAGAAGCAGATGCCAGTCCCGACGATGGGTGTGACCGAGCTCGTGATGGAAGTGCGTGATCTTGCGGCGTCCGAGCAGTTCTACACCGGCGTACTCGGGTTGCCGGTCGTAGGACGCTGGGAAGGAGAGGCGTTCCGAGGTCGGGAAGCCGTCTGGCTGCAGTCGGGAAGTCAGACCCGCATCGGTCTGTGGAAGCCGCAGATCGGCATCGCCGGCTCGCGAGGCGGCGTGCATGTTCACTTCGCGATGACTGTCGCGGAGGGTGACTACGACGCGGTCGTGGCCCAGATCCGATCTCACGGGGTGCACGTCGACGAGGTCTACTTCGGCGACGATCCAACAGCGCCGGGACAGCGCTCGGCCTACGTCACGGATCCCGACGGGCACGTCGTGGAGTTCTGGACGCGTGACGTCGCGACGCAGACGGCGGCAGGCCCTCCGCACGCCAAGAGCCCGGACGTACACGGTGTCGACGGCTAGGAAAGGCGTTCCGTCGACCCGGCGGCGAGCGCCGCAGCGATGTTCTCCATCGCGTTCTTGACCAACGCGCCGTAGGGATCATCACCGAGTGCGTCACTCACCGAGCGGGCCCGAGCGAGGAAATCGGCGGCCGGCACCGCATCGCCGAGGCGCCGGTGGTCGTCGGCGATGCTCAGGTAGAGCGACGGCATGAAGCTGCGGACCTGCAACGACTCGTCGAACTTCTGTGCGCGTTCGTCGGTCACCGCGGCAACGGCAGCCAACGCCCGTTCGTCCCACAGCAGCTCGCTGCGGTCGTCGTCCTGGACATCCGCTGTGAAGTGCGCGATCACGCAGCGGTGGAAGGCATCGCCGTCGTCCTCCCCGATCTCGGTCCAGAGCGCCTCGAGGGCAGCGCGAGCTTCTGCCCTGTCACCCGTGCGCCCACGCTCAACCGCGGCGGTCATGCGAGCCATCACGTCGTCGTTCATCTGCCCCCTGTCCGACGGGTGTCGATCCATCCAAGGATCACGCCTCACGTAGGTCGAGAGTCAACGTCGCGCTCGTGTCCACCCCAGGTCCCCGGCAGCCGCTGATCTAGTGTCATGCCGGTTCAGCGGGCCTTGGCGCCTCGGACCGCGTGACCGGAGGAGTCGATGCTGGGATGGCGGCAGAGCGACCGATGCCCACACAGGACGACGTGCTCGGGTACTTCAGCACGCTGTCGAACTGGGGACGGTGGGGCGACGACGACGAGCGCGGCACTCTGAACCACATCACCGACGACGTCCGGCTGGCGGCGGCGCGGGCCGTGCGCCACGGCAGGAGCGTGTCGTGCGCATGGGAGGTTGCCGTACCGGGAGACATGGAGCGGTCGACGACGACGTGCCCGTGCGCCGCCGACATGCCGGGCGCCGAGAACATGCCGGTGGCCGCGTTCCACGACGACCGGCGCTGGGGCTTCTCGTCCGAGCAACTCGGCATCACGTTCCACGGCAACACCGTCACCCACGTCGACTCGCCGTGCCACATCTTCTGGGACGGCGCGATGTACAACGGGCGGTCGCACTCGCTGGTCGACCCAGCAACGGGATCGGCGTGGGCGGCCGTCACGGCGGCGGCGAACGGGATCATCACGCGTGGTGTCCTGCTGGACGTTGCGCGGGTCCGCGATGTGCCGTGGTTGGAACCGGGGCAGGGTGTGTTTCCCGACGATCTCGAGGAGGCCGAGCGTCGCCAGGGTGTGCGGGTGCGATCCGGCGATGCGGTACTCCTGCGGACCGGCTACGGCCGCGCCCGGCACGAGGCCGGTGCGGCCGGCGGATTCACGCAGGCCGGCTGGCACGCGTCCTGCCTGCCGTGGCTGCACGAACGGGGGGTCGCGCTGATCGGCGCTGACACTCCTCAGGACGTTCAGCCGTCGGGGTACGACGACGTGTTGATGCCGGTTCACGCCGTGGGCCTCGTGGCGATGGGTCTGTGGCTGCTCGACAACTGCGACCTGGAGGTGTGCGCGACGACGGCTGCCGAACTCGGCCAGTGGGACTTCCACCTCGCAGTCGCGCCGGTCCGCTTCGCCGGTACGTCCGGTAGCCCGGTCAACCCGATCGCCACATTCTGACCGCGGGATCAACCCCACCGCTGAGCACCGGTGCTCACAGAACAGCCGGACAGCACAACATCGCCCGCTGACCGTGTTGCTCCTGGTCAGCGGGCGAGCTACGAGTTGAGGCGAGGTGCCCCCGGTGGGATTCGAACCCACACTGGAACCCTTTTAAGGGGCCTGCCTCTGCCGGTTGGGCTACGGGGGCGCCCGTCCAGCGTACGGATCAGGCGCCTGCCGGCGCGTACCCGGTCACGCGCCGCGGAGGCCGGGTGAGACGGCCTCCTCCCCCTGGCCGGGACCGGGGGGAGCGCCCCCCTGTTCCGCACCGGGCCGCGCTGCGGGCGGGGCCGGCGGGGCGGGTGGCGCGGGCAGCGACGAGGGGTCGCGGGCGACGCGGTCGAACTCCGCCTTCGGGTCGTTGATCTGGCCGAGGGCCACGACCTCGCGGCCCAGGAACAACGCGCCGGTCCAGTCGAGGACGATGCGGACGCGCCGGTTCCAGGTGGGCATCCGGCTCACGTGGTAGGTGCGGTGCATGAACCAGGCGACGATTCCGCGCAGCTTGATGCCGTAGATCTCCGCGACGCCCTTGTAGAGACCGAGGCTCGCCACCGAACCGGCGTAGCTGTGCTTGTACGGCGTGAGCTGACGCCCCCGCAGGTGGGCCACGATGTTGTCGGCGAGCACCTTGGCCTGCCGCACCGCGTGCTGCGCCGACGGGCTGGTCTTGGCCTCCGGGTCGTCCTTCGACAGGTCGGGGACCGAGGCACAGTCGCCGGCGCTGAACACCTCGGGCATGCCGACGACCTGGAGCATGGCCGTGCACTCGACACGGCCCCGGTTGTCGCGCGGCAGGTCGGTGTGCTCGAGCATGGGGTTGGGCTTGACGCCCGCGGTCCAGACGATCGTGTCGGCGTCGAACTCGTTGCCGTCGTCGAGGACGACGTGACCGTCCACCATCGACTTGACGCGCGTGTCGAGGTTGACCTGGATACCGGCCTCGAGCAGGCGCTCCACCGTGTAGCGCCCCATCTTGGGCCCCACCTCGGGCATGATCCGGTTGGCCGCTTCGACGAGCACCCAGCGCAGGTCGCCCGGCGTGATGTTCTCGTAGTAGCGGGTGGCGTAGCGGGCCATGTCCTGCAGTTCGGCGAGGGCCTCGATGCCGGCGTAGCCGCCGCCCACCACCAGGAACGTGAGGAACCGTTCACGTAGCTGTGGGTCGAGCGTGGTGGCCGCGGCGTCGAGCCGGGACAGCACGTGGTTACGCAGGTAGATGGCTTCGCCGACGGTCTTGAACGCGATGCCGACGTCGGCCAGACCGGGCACCGGGAGCGTGCGGGCCACCGAGCCGGGGGCCACGACGAGGACGTCGTAACCGACCGTGGTCATGTTGCCCGCGGCAAGCTCGGCGGTGACCTCACGCGTTGCGTGGTTGATGCGGGTGACTCGGCCGGTGAGGTGGTGACACTTCCTCAGCACCTTGCGCAGCGGCACCACGACGTGCCTCGGCTCGATGGATCCGGCCGAGGCTTCGGGCAGGAACGGCTGGTACGTCATGTGTGACTGCGGGTCGATCACCGTCACTTCGGCTTCCCCCCGGCGCAGCTTCTTCTGCAGCTGCAGGGCTGTGTACATGCCGACGTAGCCGCCGCCTACCACGACGATCCTCGTGTTGCGCGCCATGACCCCATGCTCCCACTCTCACGGCGGCTTTACTGCCCGAGCGCGGGTGATGAGGGCAACCCACCCCCAACCGTGATACCTGCAGCGTGTGCGGCCCGTCTCAGCACATCCTCCAGCATCGCCGGAGTGAGCTTGCCGGTGAAGGTGTTCTGCTGGCTGACGTGGTAGCTGCCGAACAGGTGCAGTGGCCCCCGCTCGCCCGCCAGCTCGACGTGGACCCCGTGCCCGAACCGCGGCCGCGGGCGCGGCACCTGCCAGCCTGCTCCGGCCAGCACCGGCAGCAGCGCCTGCCACCCGAACGCCCCCAGCACCACCGCCGCGCGCGGGCGCAGCAGCGCCAGCTCGGCACGCAGCCAACCGCCGCAGGTGTCGCGCTCGGCCGGGGTCGGCTTGTTGTCCGGTGGCGCGCAGTGCACCGGCGCGGTGATCCGGGTGTGGAACAGCTCGAGGCCGTCGCCGCGACGCACGGCCGTCGGCTGGTTCGCGAGCCCGACCGCGTGCAGAGCCGCGAACAGGACGTCGCCGGACCGGTCGCCGGTGAACATGCGGCCGGTGCGGTTGCCGCCGTGCGCGGCCGGCGCGAGGCCGACGACCAGCAGCGACGCGTCCGCCGGACCGAGCCCGGACACCGGGCGGCCCCAGTACTCCTCGTCCCGGTACGCGGCCCGCTTCTCCCTGGCCACGAGCTCCCGCCAGGCCACCAGCCGGGGGCAGGCCCGGCAGTCGACCAATGCCGCGTCGAGGTGATCTAGGGTCGAGAACGTGACCGAGGAGAGCGCACCGGAGAAGCCCGCACCGCCCGTCGACGACCTCGTCACCACCTCCCACACGTTACGCACGGCTGCGGGCGAGCTGGCCTACACGGCGACCGCCGGGCGGATCGTGCTGCGTCACGAGAAGCACACCGACGGCAGGTTCGACGGCCACGAACCGCACGCCGAGGTCTTCGTCGTCGCCTACACGCTCGACGGCGCCGACCCGGCCACCCGCCCCCTCACGATCGCGTTCAACGGCGGCCCCGGCTCGTCCAGTGTGTGGCTGCACCTCGGGCTGTTCGGGCCGCGGCGCGTCGTGATGGGTGACGCTGGCGCGCTCACCCCGCCCCCGTGGGGCCTCACCGACAACCAGGAGTCGCTGCTCGCGCACTCCGACCTGGTCTTCGTCGACCCCGTCTCCACCGGGTACTCCCGGGCCGTCACCGGCGGCAAGCCGGAGGAGTTCCACGGCTACGCCTCCGACGTCGAGACGATCGGGGAGGTGGTCCGGCTGTGGGTCACCCGCAACGAGCGGTGGCTCTCCCCGAAGTACCTCGCCGGGGAGTCCTACGGCACGCTGCGCGCCGCCGCGCTCGCCCAGCACCTGCAGGACCGGCACGGCATGTACCTCAACGGCCTGATGCTGATCTCCAGCGTGCTGGACATGGGGTCGATCCGCTTCACCGAGGGCAACGACCGGCCGTTCCCGCTCTTCTTGCCCACCTACGCGGCGATCGCCCACCACCACGGGCTGCACCCGGGGCGTGAGCTGCGGGAGGTGCTCGCCGACGCCGAGGAGTTCGCCGCGGGCGAGTACCCGGCGGCGCTCGCCGGTGGAGCTCGGCTCCCGGCGGAGGACCTCGACCGGGTGGCCCGCCGGCTGGCCGCGCTGACCGGGCTCGACGAGGGCTACGTGCGCCGCGTGCGGCTGCGGATCGAGCACCACCGGTTCTTCCGGGAGCTGCTGCGCACCTCGGGCCGCACCGTGGGCCGGATCGACGGCCGGTTCACCGGCTGGGAGGACGACGGCGGCGGCGAGCGGCCCAGCTACGACCCGTCCATCGCCGCGATCACCGGGCCGTACACGGCGGCGCTCAACTCGCACGTCCGCAGCAGCCTCGGCTACGCCAGCGACCTGCCCTACGAGGTGCTGAGCGGGCGGGTGCAGCCGTGGTCGTACAGGGAGTTCGAGGGCCGGGGTGTGTCGGTCGTCGGGAAGCTGTCCGCGGCGATGCGCGCCAACCCGCACCTGCGCGTGCACGTGGCCTGCGGTTACCACGACGGCGCCACCCCGTACGCCGCGGCCGAGCAGGTGCTCGCCCAGCTGCCGATCCCCGACGAGCTGCGCGACCGCATCGAGGTCCGCTACTACGAGGCAGGCCACATGATGTACGTGCACGAGCCCTCGCGGCTGGCGCAGTCGGCCGACCTCGCGGCGTTCGTGACGGAGAGCCGGTAGCGCGCGCGAGGATCAGGCGACGGCGATCGAGCGCGCGATCCCGTCGAGGATGTCGTGCTCGCTCACCACGAGCTCGGTGACGCCTGCGCGATCGGCGAGCTCCCGGGCCAGCACGTCGACGATGAGGGCACCGGCGCCGATCACGTCGATCCGGCCGGGGTGGATCGCACGGTGGGTCTTGCGCTCCTCACGGGACATGCCCAGCAGCTCGGCCGCCACCCGGTGCAGGTCCTCGGTCGCGAGCCGCGAGTGGTGCACCGCCTCGGGGTCGTACTCCTCCAGGCGGAGCGCGACGGCCGACAGCGTGGTGACGGTGCCCGCGACACCGACCCAGGTGCGAACGCCCTCCACCGGCACACAGGCGAAGGCCTCGTCGAGGATGCCGGTGGCCACCCGGCGGGCCTCCGCCACGTCGTCGTCGGACGGAGGGTCGCCCCCCAGGCACCGCTCGGTGAGGCGGACGCTCCCCACGTCGACCGAGCAGGCGGCCTGGACGGTGGCCTTCCCGTCCTCCAACGTGCCGACGACGAGCTCGGTGGAGCCGCCGCCCACGTCGACCACGACGAACGGGCCGTCGCCGGGATCGAGGTCACCCACCGCCCCGACGAACGACAGGTTCGCCTCCTCGTCACCCGAGATCACCTCGGCCTCCACACCGAGCGTTTCGCGGACCATCGCGAAGAACTCCTCGCGGTTGCGGGCGTCGCGGGAGGCGCTGGTGGCGACCATCCGCACCCGCTCGGCGCCCTCGCGGCGCACCACCTCCGCGTAGTCGACGAGCGCCGCGTGGGTGCGCTCCAGCGCCTCGGGCGCGAACTCCCCGGTGGCGTCGACGCCCTGCCCGAGCCGGACGATCCGCATCTCGCGGTGCACGTCCCGCTGTTCGGTGGCGCCGTCGGCGGCGGTGGTGATGTCGGCGACGAGCAGGCGGATCGAGTTCGTCCCGCAGTCGATGGCGGCCACGCGCGACATGCACCCTCCAAGGTCGGATCGGGGAATGCGCCAACCGTACGCGGGCGGGTGCCGGGAGTTCAGGAAAGCCACTTTGCTGCCCGCAGAGGGCCTGAAAGTGGCTTTCCTGAACCCCCGGGGTGGCCTTCCCGGGGCTAGCCTCGCGGGCGTGGTCGATCAGATCGGGGCCGTCGGCGGCGAGACCCATCGCGTCTCGAACCAGGTGCCTCCCCTGGCCGGTCACGACCCGCTCGCCTGCGATCCGGCACTCACCGACGCCGTTCGCCGGGAGGGTGCGCAGGACGCGCTGCCGGACCTCGGACGGCTGGGCGCGCTGGTCACCTCGCCGGAGGCGCAGGAGCACGCGCGGCTGGCCAACGCGCACGAACCCGTGCTGCACACCCACGACCGGTACGGCTACCGCGTCGACGAGGTGGAGTTCCACCCGTCGTGGCACTGGCTGCTCCGCACCGCGGTCGGAGCGGGGTTGCACGCCACCCCGTGGGCCGCGGAGCCCGGCACCGGCGCCCACGTGCGGCGGGCGGCGGGCTTCTACCTGATGAGCCAGCTCGAGTCCGGGCACGGCTGCCCGGTCTCGATGACCTACGCCGCGGTGCCCGCACTGCGCCACGATCCCGCGCTCGCGGCGGTGTACGAGCCCGGCCTGGTCTCCACGTCGTACGAGTTCGGGCTCGCCGAGCCTGCGACGAAGGCGGGGCTGCTGGCCGGCATGTCCATGACCGAGAAGCAGGGCGGCTCCGACGTCCGCGCCGGCACCACGTCGGCCACGCCCGCGCCGGACGGGACCTACCGGCTCGTCGGCCACAAGTGGTTCACCTCCGCGCCGATGAACGACCTGTTCCTCACCCTCGCCCAGGCTCCCGGCGGCCTCACCTGCTTCGTGCTGCCCCGCGTGCTCCCCGACGGCACCCGCAACGCGATCCGGCTCCAGCGGCTCAAGGACAAGCTCGGCAACCGGTCCAACGCCTCCGCCGAGATCGAGTACACCGGTGCGACGGGCCGACGGCTCGGCGACGAGGGACGGGGCATCGCCACGATCATCGACATGGTGTCGATGACCCGCCTCGACTGCGTGCTCGGCTCCGCGGCCCTCACCCGGGCCGCCGTGACGGAGGCGGCGCACCACGTGGCCCACCGCAGCGCGTTCGGGTCCCGGCTCGCCGACGCCCCGCTGATGCAGGCCGTGGTCGCGGACCTCGCGCTGGAGTCCGAGGCCGCCACCGCGCTGGCCCTGCGGCTCGCGGGTGCCGTCGACCGTGGTGAGCGCTCCTTGCTCCGGCTCGCGCTCCCGGCGTCGAAGTACCTGGTGTGCAAGCGGGCGCCCGCCGTGGTGGCCGAGGCGTTGGAGTGCCTCGGCGGCAACGGCTACGTCGAGGAGTCGGCGCTGCCGCGGCTCTACCGGGAGGCCCCGCTCAACTCGATCTGGGAGGGTTCGGGCAACGTCACCGCGCTCGACGTCCTGCGCGCGGTGACCCGTTCCCCCGGCTCCGTGGACGCGGTGCTGGCGGAGGTGGACGCGGCCGCGGGCGCCGACGCCCGTTTCGACCGCGGCGTCCGGGAGCTCCGCACCGAACTGCAGGGGCGCGACGAGCGGCGCGCCCGGCGCCTCGCCGAGCTGATCGGCCTGTGCCTGCAGGGAGCGCTCCTGCTGCGGCACGCGCCCGACGAGGTGTCGTCGGCGTTCGTGGCGTCGCGCTTCGGCTCCGACGGCCCGTGGCGCACGGCAGGCACCCTCCCGGCCGACGTGCCGGCGGCGGCACTCCTGGAGCGGGTCACACCCCGCTGAGGAGTGTCAGTCGTCGGTGGCAGGCGGCCGGGCACAGGGGCCCGCGTGCCACCACTCGCCCAGCTCGGCGAGTGCCTCGTCGCCGAACGGGTTGACGCCGGGACCGGCGGCCAGCGCGTGCGCCACGCACACGTGCACGCACTTGACCCGGGTCGGCATGCCGCCCGCGCTCACGTCCGTGCCCAGCGGCTCGATCGCGTCCCGCTCGGCGAGGTAGGCGTCGTGGGCGCGCTGGTAGGCCGCGGCGAGCTCGGGGTCCTCGGCCAGCCGCTCGGTCATCTCACGCATCCGGCCGTCCGCCTCGAGACCGCCGATCCGGGAGTTCAGCCGGGAGCACGTCAGGTAGTACAGCGTGGGGAACGGGGTGCCGTCCTCCAGCCGGGGAGCGGTCTGCACCACCGACGGGAGCCCGCACGGGCAGCGGTGCGCCACCGCGCGGACGGCGCGCGGTGGGCGTCCCAGCTGCGCGGCCACGGCAGCCGCGTCGGCTGTGCTGATTCCGGGGCTGACGCGGGGGCCGGCTCCCGGGCCGGGCCCGGGTGTCTCCTGAGCCGGCGTCATCGGGAACCCTCCAAGGTCTCGCGCCACAGGTGCCGGTACCACGGCTCGCCGGCGTCGTCGGCCCCTGCTCCATCGGCGTCCGGCCCGGTCGGGAGCTGCACGACGTAGGGCACCTCTCCCGGCGTGACGTAGCCGAGCCGCGTTCTGGCCTGCGCCTCGACCTCGGCCGGGTCCGACAGGCGCGCCCGCTGCTTGGTGAGCTCGTCGACGTCCGCAGCGAGCGCCTGCTGCTGCTTCGTGACCGCTGCCAGCTCCTGGCGCTGGGCCACGTAGTTGCGCAGCGGCACCGACACGGTGAGCGCCAGCGCACAGATCACCAGGGCCAGCACGGCGGCGCGCCGCGTGGAGGACACCCCGAGCATCCCGGTGGTCGCGGCCACGACACCGCGCGTGCGGGTCAGCCGGTTCAGCTTCGGCTCGCGGCTCCGGCGGCGCGACGCCCCGGTGCCCGACCGGCGTGGGGCCGGTGGTGTCCGGGGCGTCCGTTCGCCCCGGACCCTGGTCCGTTCCTCGACCACCGCGCCGCCTCAGGCCCGGTGCGCGGGCGACTCGCGCACGAGAAAGGGGCGACTCGCGGGCACGTCAGGCTCCTGACTCCGCCACGGTGAACCGCGGGAAGGCAAGGTCACCGGCATAGCGGGCGGCGTCGCCCAGTGCCTCCTCGATGCGCAGCAGCTGGTTGTACTTCGCCACGCGCTCCGACCGGGCGGGGGCACCGGACTTGATCTGCCCGCATCCGGTGGCGACGGCCAGGTCGGCGATGGTGACGTCCTCGGTCTCGCCGGAACGGTGGCTCATCATGCAGCGGTAGCCCGAGGAGTGCGCGAGCGTGACGGCGTCGAGGGTCTCCGACAGCGTGCCGATCTGGTTGACCTTCACCAGCAGCGCGTTGGCCGCGCGCCGGCTGATGCCCTCGTCGAGCCGCTCCGGGTTGGTGACGAACAGGTCGTCGCCGACGAGCTGGACCTTGTCGCCGATGGCCTCGGTGAGCGCCACCCACCCCTCCCAGTCGTCCTCCGACAGCGGGTCCTCGATGGACACCAGCGGGTAGGCGTCGACCAGTTCGGCGTAGACGGCGGAGAGCTCCTGCGAGGACAGCTTCCGGCCCTCGTAGGAGTAGACGCCCTCGCTGTGGAACTCGGTGGCCGCCACGTCGAGGGCGAGCGCGATGTCCCGGCCCAGCTTGTAGCCCGTCTTCTCCACCGCTTCGGCGATGAGGTCCAGCGCCGCGCGGGTGCCGGGCAGGTCGGGCGCGAAGCCGCCCTCGTCGCCGAGACCGGTGGCCAGGCCCTTGGCCTTCAGCACCGACTTGAGCGCCTGGTAGACCTCCGCGCCCCAGCGCAGCGCCTCGCGGAACGAGTCGGCGCCGACCGGCGCGATCATGAACTCCTGCACGTCGACGGAGCTGTCGGCGTGTGCGCCACCGTTGATGATGTTCATCATCGGCACCGGGAGCACGTGGGCGTTCGGGCCGCCGACGTAGCGGAACAGCTCGAGACCTGACGACTCCGCCGCGGCCTTCGCCACGGCGAGGGAGACACCGAGCAGCGCGTTGGCCCCGAGGCGGGACTTGTCCGGCGTGCCGTCGAGGTCGACCAGGCGCTGGTCGACGAGGCGCTGGTCGATCGCCTCCATGCCGGTGAGCTCGGGCCCGATCTCGTCCAGCACCGCAGCGACGGCCTTCTCGACGCCCTTGCCGCCGAAGCGCAGCGGGTCGCCGTCGCGCAGCTCCACCGCCTCGTGCTCACCCGTGGACGCGCCCGACGGAACGGCCGCGCGCGCCAGCGTCCCGTCGTCCAGCGCGACCTCGACCTCCACCGTCGGGTTGCCCCGCGAGTCGAGGATCTCCCGCGCGCCGACCTGCTCGATGACCGCCACCAGTGCTCCCGTCAAGGCTCGTTATGACGCCAGTCCGCGCTCAGCCGGGGCTGGGCGCCGTGTCCGGTGGCTCAGCGTAGTCGCCGCCTCTTCCGCACCGGCGCAGGAACGCGCCACCGAGCGGCGGGTCCTCGATAGTTTGCCGCCACGACCCGTGTCAACCCCTCGCAGATCGCGTCCCGTCCACCTAACGTAGGGACGACCATGACGAGCCAGCCCGCGTCCGACGGCCTGTTCGAACAGTTCCGCCGGGCAGAGATGTTGATCGCCCGGAGCCGTCCGCTCGACGCGCTGCAGGCGCTCGGCCCCGTGCTCGAGAGCCAGCCCAACGACGTGTCCGTGCAGCTCCTCGCGGGACGCGCCTACCTCAACTCGGCCCAGCTGCACCGCGCCGAGGAAGCCTTCGCCCGCGTACTCGACCTTGATCCGTCCGACCACTACGCGCGCTTCGCACTCGGTAAGGCGCTGCACCGGCAGGGACGTCTCGCCGAGGCGCAGGCCCAGCTCAAGATGGCCGCGGCCATGGACCCCCGTCCCGAGTACCAGGAAGCGCTGGGCGAGGTGCTGGCCCGCATCGCCGTCGAGGGCGCGGAACCCGCCTGACGCCCCGCTCGACGCGAGACCGCACGATCAGGCGCCGAACAGCGCGCTCCCCCAGTGGTCACCGTCGTGGGTCACGCCGGGCGGGCAGGCGAACAGGCCCGACCCGACGTGCTGGATGTACTCGTTGAGCGCGTCGTTCGCCCCGAGCTTGCGCTGCAGCGTCACGAAGGTCGCCGGGTCGGACTGGAAGCTGACGAAGAACAGGCCCGCTTCGAGATCGCCCGTGGTGGCGTCGATCCCGTCGTTGAAGGAGTACCCGCGGCGCAGGAGCCGGAGGCCGTTGTTGTTCTCGAACGCGGCGAGCCGGATGTGGGCGTTGTCCGCGATCACGGGAGTGCCGTCGGGCCCCGTCGCGCCGAAGTCCGGGGTGTCGAACTCGCCGGTGCCGGTGAGCGGAGCCCCGGCCGTCTTCGTGCGGCCGAAGACCGCCTGCTGGTCGGACAGGTAGTCGCGGTCCCAGTTCTCGACGAACATCCGGATCCGGCGGGCCACGAGGTAGGTCCCACCGCGCATCCACGCCTGGTCCGACCCGTTGCCGACCCACACGTGCTGGTCGAGTGCCGCGGTGTCGTCGCTCCTGATGTTGCGGGTGCCGTCCTTGAACCCCATCAGGTTGCGCGGGGTGGACTGGCCCGAGCCCGTCGTCGAGGTGCGGCCGAAGCCGAGCTGGGTCCACCGGTTGACGACCGTGCCGCGCCCGAGCCTGGCCAGGTTGCGGATCGCGTGGAACGCCACCTGCGGGTCGTCGGCACAGGCCTGCACGGCGATGTCCCCGTTGCTCCTGGAGCTGTCGAGCAGCTCGCCCGGCAGCGCAGGCAACGGCTGCAGCGCCGCGGGACGCCGGGAGGCGAGCCCGAACCGGTCGTCGAACATCGACGGCCCGAACCCGATCGTCATGGTCAGGCGGGACGGCGCCAGCCCGTCGGCCTCGCCGGTGTCGGCAGGGGGGACATCGGGTGTGGCCGAGCTGCCCGGCACGGGAGCGCCCTGGGCCATCGCCGCTGCCGCCGTCGTCCAGGTCTGCAGCATCGAGACCAGATCATCGCGGTCGGGGCTGGTGACGTCGAACGCCGCGAACGCGAGCTGGTTCTGGACGTCGGTGGTGATGCCGGCCTGGTGCTCGCCCTGGAAGGCCACCACGGGTGCCGCCACTGCCGACCCGGGTGCCGCCGCCGCGATCGAGGTGCCCGCGACGGCGAGACCGGCACCCGCCACTCCCGCACCGGCGAGACTGCCGAGGAAGCGGCGCCGGGACAGTTCACCCATGTCTCAGACGACCTTTCCGGCCACCTGCGACAGCGGCTCGGCCAGTGCGTTGACCGCGTCGGCGAGCTGGCGCCGCTGGTCGGGCGGGACGGTGCTGTAGTCGACGTAGCCGTTGCCCTGCTGGTACTTCGCGAGACCCGACGTGACGTCGGTGAACCGCGCCTCGAGCTGTTGCGCGAGCTGGGGGTCCTTGGCCGCCAGCGCGGGCTGGAGCAGCTCGAACGCCTTGCGCGCGCCCGCGATGTTGGCTGCGAAGTCCCACAGGTCGGTGTGCGAGTAGCGGTCCTCCTCGCCGGTGACCTTCGACGTCGAGACCTCGTCGAGCAGGTCGCTGGCGCCGTTGGCCAGCTGCGCGGGCTGGTAGGTGGTGGTCGCGACGTTCTTCTGCAGCGTGGCGACGTCGGCGTCGAGCTTGTTCGCGATGGTCGTCATCCCGGACAGCGAGTTGTCGGCCCAGAGCGCCTTCTCGATCCGGTGGAACCCGGTCCACCGGGCCGGGTCGGCGACGTCGTTGATCCGGGCGTCGATGTCGGGGTCGAGGTCGCCGAAGCTCTCGGCGACCGGCTCGATGCTCTCGTAGTGCGTGCGGGCCGGCGCGAACAGCGACTTCGCCTTGGGGATGTCACCGGCCCGGACCGCGTCGTCGAACGCCTTCGTCGCCGGCACCAGCGCGGCGACCTCGGAGACGACGTAGTCGTGGTACTGCTGCGTCGCCTTCGTGAGCGACGTGTCGGCAGCGGCCGCCGGCGGCGCGGCCGCGCCCGTCACGGTGAACGTCCACGTGTCCTGGGCCGCGCCGGGGCAGTACACGGTGTACGTGCCGGCGTCGAGGCGCAGGGAGAAGTCGCCGTTCAGGCCCTCGGTGATGTTCTCCTTCTCCCCGAGGATCCGGCCGTTGCTCTGCAGTTCGGCCTCGGTCACCTTGGCCGTGCCGGAGTTGGTGACCGTGAAGGTCACCGGGCCCGCCGCCACCGTCTGCGGCGTCGGCTGGCAGCCGGCGTCGGACAGCGCGACCTGTACTCCCGCGTTCTGGCCGCCGGGTGCGGCGCCGCCGGCACCGCCGGACCCTCCGCAGGCCGCGGCCAGCAGGCCCACCGACAATGCTGCGACGACTGCTCCCGGTAGACGGGGACGAAACGGTGTCGAGGACATACCAGACCTTCGCTTGAACGTGTGGAACGAGTAGGGAGCCCTGGTCAGGGCTCAGCCGCGGCTGGGCTCGGGTGCGGGCTGCGACTCCGCAGCGGACCGGCGCGTGGGCCGGCGCTGCGGCCACAGCACGTAGCCGAGCAGCGGCACGGCGTAGAGCACCCAGACGAGCACCTCGACGACCGAGGGGAACGGCTGGATCCCGAGCACGCCGGTGACCAGCGAGGAGATGGGCGTACCGGGCTGGACGAGCACCGACAGGTCCGCCGCGCGCTGCTGCCCGACGTCGAGCCAGCCCGCCTCGTGGGCGGTGTGGGCGGCGGTCATGAGCAGGCCGGCGGCCACGATGACGAGCACCGCACCGGTGACCCGGAAGAACCGGGCGAGGTTGAGCCGGAGACCCCCGCGGTAGATGCCGTAGCCCAGCACGACGGCGACGAGTACGCCGATGAGGGCGCCGCCGCCGGCCTCCAGCGGGGAGGTGCTGGCCTGGAAGGCGGCCAGCAGGAAGACGACGGTCTCGAAGCCCTCCCGGAGCACGGCGAGGAACGCCATTCCGACCAGCGCGCCTGCCGAGCCCCTGGCCAGCGCCTCGGTGGCGGACGTCTCGAGCTCCAGGCGCATCGAGCGGGCGTGCCGCCGCATCCAGATGATCATGTACGTGACCATGGCGACGGCGAACAGGCCGATCAGCGTCTCGAGGCCCTCCTGCCCCGCCTGGGGCAGGTCGGCGGTGACGAGCTCGAGCACCACACCGACGGCCAGGCAGATGACGACGGCGGCGCCCACCCCCAGCCAGACCTGACGCAGCGCGTCGCGGCGTCCCTGGTTGGCCAGGAAACCCGCGATGATGCCGACGATGAGAGCGGCTTCGAGACCCTCTCGGAGACCGATCACAAAGGTCGCGAGCACAGCGTCGACCCACTTTCATAAAGGCGCGTGGAACGGAGATCAGGGTTACCTATCCCGAGCCCAAGTTAGGTTTCCCTGAGCTGAGTGTCAACGCCGGAACAATCCCGGGCTATTCTTCACAAATACCCAGGTGGCCACATGGATGGATCATTCGGGCGGTAGTTGCCGGGCTCCCCCGTCGCCCGCCGGCGCAGGTCGACCGCCATCGGCCCGGACCACCCCGCCAACCGGCCAGGCCGAGCCGACCAATTGATCTTCATCCAGCGGTAACGATCGCGCATCGGAGAGTGCTCCGAACCCACCCGAAACGTGCAACTCGGACAGGTCGGGCCGGTTGGCGCAGCTCACACCCGGCTGCCCCTTTCCTGCCCAGGTTCGCTGAGGCTACCCTCGGTCCGATTCTGGGGAGCCTGCCCTAATACGCCGTACGGAGAAGGGAATCCCATTGCTCGGAAACGCCCTGATCGGCCTCCGGGAAGGCCTCGAGGCCGCTCTGGTGGTGAGCATTCTCGTCGCTTTTCTGGTACGTACCGGACGGCGCTCCGAACTGCCGAAGGTGTGGCTCGGGGTCGCTGTCGCCGTCGTCGTCAGCGGCGGCGTCACGCTCGCATTGACCCTCACCCAGCAGGCACTCACGTTCGAAGCACAAGAAGCATTCGGGGGCGGGCTGTCGATCGTCGCCGTCGGGTTCGTCACCTGGATGATCTTCTGGATGCGCCGCGCGGCCCGCTCCATCTCGGCCGACCTGCGGGGACGCCTGGAGGACGCGATCCGGATGGGACCCGCCGCCGTGGTCGTCATGGCCGCGCTGGCCGTCGGCCGGGAAGGACTCGAGACGGCGGTGTTCTTCTTCGCCGCGGCCCAGGCCGCGGGCGAGACCACCGAACCTCTCATCGGGTTCCTGCTCGGGATCGCCGTGGCGATCGTGCTCGCGTACCTCATCTACCGCGGCGCCGTCACGTTGAACATGGCCAAGTTCTTCACCGTCACCGGCATCCTGCTGATCTTCGTGGCCGCCGGGATCCTGGCCTACGGCGTGCACGACCTGCAGGAGGCCGCGATCCTCCCAGGGCTCAACACCCTGGCCTTCGACGTCAGCGCCGCCGTTCCGCCGGACTCCTGGTACGGCACGCTCCTCAAGGGCGTCTTCAACTTCTCCCCGCAGACCACCGTGGTCGAGGCGATCGTGTGGGTCGCGTACGTGGCCGTCGTTCTCACCCTGTTCCTGCTGCCCCAGCGCAGCGCCCGGCCCGCCGTGCCGGCCACCACCCCGTCGTGACCGCTCTCCACCTCGATCGTCTAGGAGCATGATGTCCCGCAGAGTCCGCGCCGGGATCCCCACCGCCGCGCTGGCCGTGGCCGCACTCGCCGGCTGCACCAGCACGGCACCGGCCACGAACACCGGTGACGCGGGAGGCCCCATCGCCGTCCGGGCCGCCGACGACGCCTGCGAGGTCGGCGCCACCGAGGCGCCCGCGGGGAAGATCACCTTCACGGTGAACAACACCGGCAGCAAGGTCACCGAGTTCTACCTCCTCGGCACCGGCGACCGGATCATGGGCGAGGTCGAGAACGTCGGCCCCGGCCTCACGCGCCAGCTCATCGTCGAGGTGCCCGACGGCGGCACCTACACCACCGCGTGCAAGCCGGGCATGGTCGGCGACGGCATCCGAGGTCCCTTCACCGTCACCGGCACGGCCGCGCGCTCCGTCGACGAGAACACGAAGCTCGCCGAGGCCACCACCGGCTACCACCGCTACGTCACCTCGCAGATCGAGGCGCTGGTGCCGAAGACGCAGGAGTTCGTCGACGCCGTGAAGCGGCAGGATGTCGAGGGGGCCAAGGCCCTCTTCCCGGTGTCGCGCACCTACTGGGAGCGCATCGAGCCGGTGGCGGAGTCGTTCGGGGACATCGACCCCAAGATCGACGGGCGCGAGGACGACGAACGTGACCCCGGCGTCGCGTTCACCGGCTACCACCGGCTGGAGAAGGACCTCTGGGTCGACGGGCTGCAGGCCGACTCGCCGGCGATCGCCGACCAGTTGCTGGCGGACATCAAGGACCTGCAGAGCCGCGTGACCACCGTGGAGCTCACGCCCGTGCAGCTCGCCAACGGCGCGAAGGAACTGCTCGACGAGGTGGCCACCGGGAAGATCACCGGCGAGGAGGACCGCTACTCGCACACCGACCTGTGGGACTTCAAGGCCAACGTCGAGGGCTCGCAGGCCGCGGTCGCCGCGCTGCGTCCGGTGCTCGACGACAAGGACCCGACGCTCGGCCCGACGCTCGACGAGCGCTTCGCCGCGGTCGACACGCTGCTCGAGGGCTACCGCGCAGGTGACGGGTACGTGCTCTACACCCGGCTCACCCCGGACGACACGCGGAAGATGGCCGAGGCCGTCGACGCGCTCGGGGAGCCGGTGAGCCAGGTCGCCGGGGTCGTCACGTCGTGACACCGATATCTCGACGGCGGCTGCTGGGCTGGACGGGCGCGGGCGCCGCGCTGGCCGGTGTCGGCGCCGCCACCGGCTTCGCGGTCGGCTCGGCGGGGTCGGCCGGGGACGCCCCGCCCGGTCCGGGGGTGGTGCCCTTCCGGGGCGCGCACCAGGCCGGGATCGTCACGCCTGCGCAGGACCGGCTGCACTTCGTCGCCCTCGACGTCACCACCGGCGACCGCGAGCGGCTGCGGTCGCTGCTGCAGAAGTGGACCACCGCGGCGGAGCGGATGACGGCGGGCGCCGAGGCGGCGCCGGGCGGTGCGGTCAACCTGAACCCGCAGGCGCCCCCGGCCGACACCGGTGAGGCGCTCGGACTGCCCGCGTCGTCCCTGACCCTGACGTTCGGGGTGGGGGCGTCGCTGTTCGAGAAGGACGGCGTCGACCGCTTCGGGCTGGCGGGCAGGCGGCCGCCAGGGCTCGCGGAGCTGCCGGCCTTCACCCGTGACCAGATCGACCCTGCGCTGTCCGGCGGAGACCTCTGCATCCAGGCGTGTGCCGACGACCCGCAGGTGGCGGTGCACGCGGTGCGCAACCTCGTCCGGATGGGCTTCGGCACCACCACGGTGCGTTGGTCGCAGCTGGGGTTCGGGCGCACGTCGTCGACCTCCACGGAGCAGGCCACGGCCCGAAACCTGTTCGGTTTCAAGGACGGCACCAGGAACCTCAAGGCCGAGGATCCCGCCGACCTCGAACGGCAGCTGTGGGCGCAGCCGGGCGACGGCCCCGCGTGGCTCGACGGCGGCACCTACCTGGTGGCCCGCCGGATCCGCATGCACATCGAGATCTGGGACCGCACGTCGCTCGCCGAGCAGGAAGTGATCATCGGACGGACCAAGGGCGAGGGCGCTCCCCTCGGAGCGACCGCGGAGTTCGACCCCGTCGACTTCGCCGCGACCGGCACCGACGGCACCCCACGCATCCCGGTGGACGCGCACATCCGCCTCGCGTCGGCCGAGTCGCTGGGCGGGGTGAAGATCCTGCGCCGGGGCTACAACTTCGTCGACGGCAGCGACGGCCAGGGACACCTCAACGCCGGCCTGTTCTTCCTCGCCTTCATGCGCGACCCGCACACCCAGTTCGTGCCGATGCAGCGGGCGCTGGCCAAGTCCGACGTGCTGATGGAGTACATCGAACACACGAGCTCGGCGGTGTTCGCCTGCCCCGCGGGCCTCGCCGAGGGGGACTATTGGGGCCGGCACCTGCTGGAGGCCTGACCGGCGGATGCCGGGGGCGGCCCCGTCAGGGGGCGGCCGCTCCGGCGTAGCGGTCCGCCGCCGCCCACACCAGCCGCGCGTAGGCGACCGACCTGTTGTAGGTCAGCACGCCGTCCCACCAGCCCGCCCCGCTGGCCGTATCGCGCCCGTCGGCGCACAGGTAGGCCGCGGCGGCCGCGGCGGCGTCGTCGATCTGGAACGGGTCGCGCACGCCGTCGCCGTTGCCGTCGGCGCCGTACCGGGCCCAGGTGGTGGGTAGGAACTGCATCGGCCCCACGGCCCGGTCGTAGATCCGGTCACCGTCGAGGAGGCCGGCGTCGGTGTCGCGGATCTCCCGCGTGCCCCGCGAGCCGTCCAGCGGCACTCCGATGATCAACGGCCGGGGGACGCCGTCGGCGTCGAGGGTGGCGCGGCCCAGCTGTCCGTGGTCGGACTCGACGCGACCGATCGCGGCGAGGGTGGTCCAGGCGAGCCGGCAGCCCGGCGTGGCCGCCCGCTCCGACAGCTCGGCCGCCCCGTAGGCCCGCAGCGCCCGCGCGGGCACGTGGCTGCGCTCGGCGACTCCCACTGCCCATGTGGTGAGGTCGAGACCCGACTGGAGCGCGGCAGGCTGCGGGACGGGCGTGCCCCGGGCGACGTCGGCCGGTGTCAGTGAGTTGTCGGCACGCCGGGCACCGTCGTCCTCCCACCCGACGAGCACGACTCCGGCGACGAGCCCGACCACCGCGAGGACCAGCACCCCAACGGCGACACCGGAACGGCGACGCGGAGCTTTCGGAGCGTTCCGGACAGCCACCCGATCAGGTTATCGATCTCAGGCGGTGGTGGGGTCGCCGTCGGTTCCACGCGGCGACCCGCCAGGCCGGCGCGACCAGTGGCGTTCCCACGCGTCCGCGTCGAGTGCGTGCGGGTCGGCGCCGTCGGCAGCGGCTGACCGCTCGGCGGCCCGCACGTCGTCGGCGAACCGGCGGGCGACCGCGCGGAGCTCGGCCTCGGGATCGATGCCGGCGAGCTTGGCCGCCGCGGCCGCGGCGAACAGCTGCTCGCCGACACCCGACCCGGCAGGCAGCAGCTCGGCGGGCAGCCCGGCGCGTGCGGTGCGGCTGGTCAGCTTCGCCGCGAGTGCGACGGCCGGCTGGCCGAGCGGCACGCCGTCGACGCTGGACTCCCGGCGCTTCTCGGCACGCTTGAGCTCCTCCCAGCGGTGCTCCTGGCCCTGCGCGGTGTCGATCGTCTCGGTGCCGGCGAAGACGTGCGGATGCCGTCCGACGAGCTTCGCGACCAGGTCGGTCGCGACGTCGTCGATGTCGAAGGGCGCAGCCTCCCCGGCGGGGCCGGGCTCAGCCGCGATCCGGGCGTGGAACAGCACCTGCAGCAGGACGTCGCCGAGCTCCTCACGCATCGCGTCCCGGTCGCCGTCCTCGATGGCCTCGTAGAGCTCGTAGCACTCCTCGACCAGGTACTGCAGCAGCGACGCGTGGGTCTGCTCGGCGTCCCAGGGGCAGCCTCCGGGCGAGCGCAGCCGGTCCATCACGGCGACGGCGTCGAGCAGCGCCGCGCCCGGCACCTCGGGCGCCCGGATCACCGTGTCGGCCACCGCGAGCATCGGGTGGCCGTGGTGGGTGGTGAGCAGGACCCCACCGTCCGGGACGTCCTCGCCCCGGGACGCGCCTGCGGCGGCGGCCACCTCGTCCGCGACCGACGCGTCCGCCACCACGGTCTCGGCGGCCCGCAGCGCGGGGAGCGCGGCGGCCGGGACGGCGTGCGGCGTGCGGGCGGAGAGGACGACGACGGTGCGCGACACCACCGCTCAGCCCGAGGTGGCGGGAGCTGCGGCGGGCGCGGTGGTCCCCGGCTGCAGGACGATGCCCGCCTGCTGGTTCTCGGCGACCACGCGGAGCTGGATCGGGTCCCACACCCCGTAGCGCGGGTTGACCCGGACCCCCACCTGATCGGCGTCGGGCTGCAGCAGCCGCTCGCCGATGGCGGTGAGCTGCGACTGGCTCATGTTGCTGACGGTGGTCGGGTCGGACGGGGCGTCGGTGCGCCGGTCGGTCACCCGGAAGACGATCCAGGTGCTCTCCTGCGGGTTGGGCTGGAACGCGACCACAGAACCCTCGGGAACCCCGAACAGCACGCTGCTCGCCTCGTTCGGGTTCGACGCCGCCTGCACGCTGGTGCCCCGCTCGGACATGCGGGGATCGGAGAACAGGGCGTCGGCGGCCGGGCCGCCCGCCGCGAGGGTCTGGGCCTTCGCGGTGGCGTCGGCGCGGGAGGTGGCTCCCACGAGGTCGACGGTGACTGCCAGGCCGCCCACCGAGCGCTGGGCCAGCTGTGCCGCGGTGAGGTCGTCGCGCACCCGCTGGCGCAGCGTCGTGGCGTCGTAGAGCGACCCGTCGGCGACCGCGTCCGTGCCGCCGCTGCCGGCGAGCTCCGCGTCGATCTGGGCGTCGGTCACGACGATGCCTTCGGCGGCGGCCCGCCGCTGCAGCAGGTCGTGCAGCACCTCGCGGGTGACGATGCTGCGCGCGAGGTCGGCCGTCGTGCCGCCCTGTGCGGTGATCTGGGCGATCTGGTCGGTCTTGGCCAGCGCCGTGTCGAGCTGCGACTGCACCTGCCCGAGCGGCACGGCATCACTGCCGATGATCACCGCCGACCCGGCCTGACCCGGACCGCCGCACCCACTGACCACTGCGCCCACGACCGCTACGGCCACTGCGACGCGCCCCACCTGCCTGCGCACGACCGACACTCTTTCACGGCCTCGCCGCCCGGCCACCGGCGCCCGTACCGTCCGGACCTGTCGCCGACCTCACCACGCGGTGGAACCGGCTCAGAAGTCGGCCTGCACGACCAGGGTGGAGCACACCTTGTCGGCGAAGGTCTGCCGCTCCTCGTCCCAGAGCGGCCACAGGTAGCCGAGGCCGAGCGGCAGGCCGTCGAGCAGATGGGCGAACTGGCGCCCGACCGCCCGCCGGAACCCGACCGGCAGCCCGGTGTCCTGCGTGACGAGCTGCACGCCGAGCGCCATCTTGCCGATGCTCTGCCCCGACGTGCCCTGGCGGTACCCGCTGTTCCACAACAGGAAGACGATCGACACGAGCGCCGACAGGACGTAGACGACCGTGATCATCCGCAGGTCGCGGGTGAGCAGCGCGGCGATCAGGACGGTGATCAGCAGGCCGGTCGGGATGCCGACGTCGATGAGGAAGGCACCCACCCGCTGCCCGTAGGTGGCAAGGGCGGGGGACCCGGTCAGCACGGCGCGACGCGAGAGCATCGGGCCGGATGACGGCCGGGGCTCCGGGTGGGGAACGGACACGCGACGCTCCGGAGGTCATGCCCTGCCCCGGGCCGTTCCCGGGAGGGCTCCTGCCTGGAACCTCTCCCGGGAGACGGTCGGCGTTACGGCCCGTCCCCCGATCGGGAAAGGTCAGACGGCGGCCGGCACCTTCGCCGGGGACAAGAGGTCGCGCAGCAGCTTCGCGCACCACTCCAGCAGCTCGACGTCGCGCAGCGGCACTCCGCCGATCCGGCCGCTCTCCACTGGCTTCGGCACGACGACGGCCCGCGCGGCCGGCCGGTAGACGGCCTTCGGGTGCAACCGCTTGAGCCGCATCTGCGCCGAGTCGGGCAGGTCCATCGGACCGATGCGGATGCCGTTGCCCGCCACCGCCACCTCCGTGACGCCGAGGGACCGGCAGGTCTGGCGGAACGCCGCCACCGCGAGCAGGTTGCGCACCGCGGCGGGCGGCTCGCCGTAGCGGTCGGTGAGCTCCTCGACGATCGCGTCGAGCGCCTGGCCGTCGCCGGCCTCCGCGATCTTGCGGTAGACCTCCAGCCGCAGCCGCTCGCCCGTGACGTAGTCGTGCGGGACGTGCGCGTCGACCGGCAGGTCCACCCGCACGTCGGCAAGCTGTTCGACGTCCTCGCCGTCGCCGGCGCCCGCCTGCTGCCGGAACGCGGCGACGGCCTCGCCGACCAGCCGGATGTACAGGTCGAACCCGACACCCGCGATGTGGCCGCTCTGCTCGGCTCCCAGGATGTTGCCTGCGCCGCGGATCTCCAGGTCCTTCATCGCCACCGCCGTGCCCGCACCGAGCTCGCTGTGCTGGGCGATCGTCGCGAGGCGGTCGTGGGCGGTCTCGGTGAGCGGGTGCTCCGGCGGGAAGAGGAAGTACGCGTACCCGCGCTCCCGGCCGCGCCCCACGCGCCCGCGCAGCTGGTGGAGCTGTGAGAGCCCGAGGGTGTCGGACCGCTCGACGATGAGCGTGTTGGCGTTGGAGATGTCGAGGCCGTTCTCGACGATCGTCGTGCAGACGAGCACGTCGAACTCGTTGTGCCAGAACCCGGCGACGGTGCGCTCCAGCAGGTCCTCGTTCATCTGCCCGTGCGCCACGGCGATGCGCGCCTCCGGCACCAGCTCGCGGATCTTCCGCGCGGCGCGGTCGATCGTGGAGACCCGGTTGTGCACGTAGAACACCTGGCCGTCGCGCAGCAGCTCACGCCGGATCGCCGCGCCGACCTGCTTGTCGTCGTGCGCACCGACGTAGGTGAGCGTGGGGTGGCGGTCCTCGGGCGGCGTGGTGATCGTGGACATCTCGCGGATGCCGGCGAGGCTCATCTCCAGCGTGCGCGGGATGGGCGTGGCGCTGAGGGTGAGCACGTCGACGTACGTGC
Source organism: Pseudonocardia sp. OZ21 (assembly GCF_059359135.1). Classification (NCBI taxonomy): domain Bacteria; kingdom Bacillati; phylum Actinomycetota; class Actinomycetes; order Pseudonocardiales; family Pseudonocardiaceae; genus Pseudonocardia; species Pseudonocardia sp. OZ21. The sequence continues at coordinate 11,610 of NZ_JCADBN010000031.1, read as the reverse complement.
GCAGGGCTGTGATGTGTTCCTTGTGCTCCACGCCGAAGCGCTGCTCCTCGTCGACAATCACGAGGCCGAGGTCCTTCCACCGGACGCCGGTCTGCAGCAGGCGGTGGGTGCCGACCACGACGTCGACGGTGCCGTCGGCGAGGCCCTCGATCGTCTGCTTCCCCTCGCCGGCGTCGGTGAACCGCGAGAGGCCCCGCACGGTGACCGGGAATGCGCGCATCCGGTCGGAGAAGGTCTGCAGGTGCTGGGTGGCGAGCAGCGTGGTGGGCACGAGCACCGCCACCTGCTTGCCGTCCTGAACGGCCTTGAACGCCGCCCGGACCGCGATCTCCGTCTTGCCGAAGCCCACGTCGCCCGAGATCACCCGGTCCATCGGGACCGGGCGCTCCATGTCCTGCTTGACCTCCTCGATCGCCGCGAGCTGGTCGGGGGTCTCGGTGAACGGGAAGGCGTCCTCGAGCTCGCGCTGCCACGGGGTGTCACCGGCGAACGCGTGGCCGGGCGAGGACTGCCGCGCGGCGTAGAGCTGCACCAGCTGCGCCGCGATCTGGCGCACGGCCTTGCGGGCGCGTCCCTTCGTCTTGGCCCAGTCGCCACCGCCGAGCTTGTTGAGCGTGGGCACCTCGCCACCGACGTAGCGGCTGATCTCGTCGAGGGAGTCGGTGGGGACGAAGAGGCGGTCGGCAGGCTGGCCCCGCTTGGACGACGCGTACTCGAGCACGAGGTACTCGCGGGTGGCGCCACTGACGGTGCGTTCGCGCATCTCGACGAACTTGCCGATGCCGTGCTGGGAGTGCACGACGTGGTCACCGGGCTTGAGCGTCACGAGGTCGACGGTGACCCGCCGCCTGCTCGGCAGCTTCCGGGTCTCGGCCTGGCCGGCGCGGTTGCCGGTGAGGTCGGCCTCGCTGAGCACGGCGAGCGCGCTCGCGGAGGCCGTGAAGCCCTCCGTCAGACGACCGCAGGTGACCGTGACCAGGCCGGCCGCGGGTGCCTCTTCCAGCCGGTCGACGAGCGTGGCCGGGACGTCGGCCTCGCGCAGCTGCTCCAGTGAGCGCTGCGCGGTGCCCTGGCCGCCGACCACGAGGACGGCGGCGCCACCCGCGGACACGTGGGCCTGCAGGTCGACCAGCGCACGGTCGGTGTCGCCCCGGTAGGACTCCACCTCGTGGACGGCGGGCGCGAGCGCGTCGTCCCGGCCGCTCAGCAGCGGGCTGAGGGTGAGCACCGGGCGCCCGGTGGCCGTGGCGTGGTCGAGGACGTCGCCGAGGTCGCGGTAGGCCGACGCACCGACGTCGATCGGGGCCGTGCCACCCGTACCGGCGGCGAACCAGCTCGCTTCCAGGAACTCCTGCCCCGTGCGGACCAGGTCGGCGCTGCGGGTGCGGATCCGCTCCGGGTCGGCGAGCAGCACGACCGCGTCCGCCGGCAGCAGGTCGGTGAGCAGCTCCAGCTCGCCCCCGACCAGCGCCGGGACGAGCGACTCCATGCCCTCCGACGGGATGCCCTCCGCCAGGTGCTCCAGCAGCTCGCGCAGCTGCGGGTTGTTCTCGTGGGCACGGGCCAGCGCGGCGGCGCGCTCCCGTACCGGCTCGGTGAGCAGCAGCTCACGGCAGCCCGGCGCGAGCAGCTCCTCGACGGGCGCGACGGAGCGCTGGTCGGCCACGGAGAAGTAGCGCAGCTCGGTCACCTCGTCGCCCCAGAACTCGACGCGGACCGGATGCTCCGCCGTGGGCGGGAAGATGTCGATGATGCCGCCGCGCACCGCGAACTCGCCGCGGGTGGTGACCATCTCGACGCGGGCGTAGGCCAGCTCGACGAGCCGGACGAGCAGCGCCTCGAAGTCGGCGGTGTCGCCCACCCGCAGCTGGACGGGGTCGAGCCGGCCGAGGCCCGGCGCGATGGGCTGGATGAGGCTGCGGGCCGCGGTCACCACCACGCGGGGTGCCGTCTCGGGCCGGGCCAGCCTGCGGAAGATCGACAGCCGCCTGCCGACCGTGTCCGGGCGGGGTGAGAGCCGCTCGTGCGGCAGCGTCTCCCACGACGGGAGTACGGCCACGGAACCGGCGTCGAGCAGGTCGGCCGCGGCGGCGCCGAGGTCCTCGGCCTCCCGGTCGGTGGCGGTGACGGCGAGGACGGTGCGGCCGGCGCCGCCCCCGTGCACCGCGGTGCCGAAGGCGGCGGCGAGGACGGGCCGCAACGCGGCGGGGCCCTCGATCCGCAGGGCGGGCACGTCGCCGGTGGTGGTACGGGCGTCGCGCGCAGCGTCCACCACGGCGCGCAGATCGGGGTCGGACAGGGCGGAGCGGAGCAGACCGGAGAGCTTGGCCACGGTTCGGGATACCCCTCGCGCAGGTGGAGGTGGGCAGCGCAGACAGACCCCTGCCCGGGACGATCGCCCCCGGCGGGGTCTTCGCCCTCAGCCTACGCCCGCCCCCACGAGCCCCGGTCGGAGATCTGACGGGGCGCTGCCCGAGGAGAGCCGATCCGCCCCGTCAGGGACGGGGCGGGAGCTCCGGGCGGCGACGGCTCGGCCGGGTGGCGACGTCCGGCGGCCGCACAGCGGGCCGCTCGGCCAGCGCCTCGAGCGCCATGTCGACGGCCCGCTCCAGCTGGGGGTCGCGCCCCGCCACCCAGTCCTGGGGCGCGATCACCACCTCGACGTCGGGGTCGACCCCGTAGTTCTCGACTCCCCACTGCGTGTCGTCGAACCAGAACGCGTAGCGCGGCTGGGTCACGCGGGTGCCGTCGACGAGGCCGTAGCGGCTGTCGATGCCGATCACCCCGCCCCAGGTGCGCACCCCGACCACCGGGCCGATGCCGAGACGCTTGATCGCCGCGGTGACGATGTCACCGTCGGAGCCGGAGAACTCGTCGGCCAGGGCCACGACGGGCCCGCGGGGGGCGTCCTCGGGGTAGGTCGTGGGCTGGCGGTGCCGCGGCATGTCCCACGCGATCACCTTGCGCGCCAGCTTCTCCACCACCAGCTGGGACGTGTGGCCGCCGCTGTTGCCGCGGACGTCGAGGATCAGCCCCTCCCGGCTGGTCTCCCGGCTCAGGTCCCGGTGCAGCTGCGCCCAGCCCGGCGCCATCATGTCGGGCACGTGCAGGTAGCCGAGCCTGCCGTCGGACCGGTCGGCCACGAACGCCCGCCTGCCTGCCACCCAGTCCTGGTAGCGCAGCGAGGCCTCCGACCGCAGCGGACGCACCACGATCCGGCGCACCTCGCCCGCGTCCTCGCGATCGGGCCCGGAGCGCACGGTGAGCTCCACGAGCTCGTCGGCCCGGGAGACGAGCAGCGGAGCAGGCCCGTACTCGGGGTCGACCGGCTTGCCACCGACCTCCAGGATCACGTCGCCTGCCCGCACGTCCACCCCCGGGCCCGACAGCGGGCTCCGCGCCGCGGGCGCCGACGTCTCCGGGGGCAGCACGCGCACCACCCGCCACCCGTCGTCGGCCGGCTCGAGATCGGCACCGAGCAGCCCCGGCTGGCCGGTGTGGTCGCCGCCGCCGCGACCCATCACGTACGCGTGCGACGTGCCGAGCTCCCCCTGCAGCTCCCACAGCAGGTCGACGAGGTCGTCGTGGCTCCCGACGGCGTCCACGAGCGGCCGGTACCGGGCGATCTCCGCGTCCCAGTCGACGCCCGCCATGTCGGGGCTCCAGAAGTGGTCGCGCATCAGCCGGCCGGCCTCGTCGAACATCTGGCGCCACTCGGCGGTGGGGTCGACCGTGACGACGATGCGCCGGGTGTCGATCTCGAACTCGTCGCCGTCACCCTCACCGGGCGCCGCGGAGCCGGGCCGGTCGGTGCGCAGCACCCGCAGCGACGCACCGTCACGCACGACGAGCCGCGAGCCGTCGCCGCTCACGGCGGCCCAGGTGACGGGATCGGCGATCACGTCGAGTTTGCGGCGCACCAGGTCGTAGCGCTCCAGCACCGGCCGCTCCGCCTTCTCGGCGGTGCCGGCGCGGGTGTCGCCCAGCACTCCGGAGACCGGGCTGCGGTACCAGAGCAGGCAGTCCTTCCCGGCCTGCATCCCGCTGTAGCGGGCCGCGACGACCGGCACCGGCACCACGCGGGCGGCGAGGCCGTCGACGTCGACCACCACCTCCGGCGGCGCGTCGTCCTTCTTCTTCTCCGGCTTCGCCGTGACGCCATCGGCGGCGGCGGGCTCGGCGGACGGGTCCGTCTCGGCAGGGGCGGGCGGATCCTCCGGGCCCTCCTCCTTCGCCGAGACCGGACGCCCGTCCGGGCTCGCCCCGAACGGCGAGGGCGTGCGCGCGGCCAAGGGCACCAGGAACGGTCGCCACGACGCCGCGAAGGTGAGGTCGAAGGAGTGCTCGTCGTAGATCGGGTCGAACGTGCGGCGGGACAGGAACGCCAGGTACTTGCCGTCCGAGGTGAACGTGGGGTCGGTGTCGGCGAAGCGCGGCTCGGTGACGGCCACCAGCGTGTCGTCCGCGAGCCGGGCCATCATGATCCGCGTGAGACCGGACTCCACGGGGTCGCAGTAGGCCAGCCACGCGCTGTCGGGTGACCAGCAGAGGTTGCTGATCTCACCGTCGGCGCCCCGCGCCAGCTCGCGGAGCTCGCCGTCGCGGTCGCCCGCGAGCTCGAGCACCAGCAGCCGGCCGTCGTGCGCGGACACGGCCACCTTCGACCCGTCGGGGGCGGCGGCCAGTTCGAGCACGCGGCCCACCTCCCCCACCCCGTGGCGGCGCAGCGGCTGCGCACCGTCGGCCCGCTCGTCCAGCGGGGCCACGCAGACCGCGTCCTCCCCCTCGACGTCGTCCACCCACACCACCCGGTCGTCGCCCAGCGGGCGGGCCAGCCGGGCCCGGGCGCCCGGCTGGGCGAGCAGGGTGCGCGCCGGCCCGTCGCGGTGGGTGAGCCGGTGGACGGTGCCGCGCACCAGCGCGATGCTCGTGCGCCCGGTGCGGTCGGGCGCGGCCCAGGCCAGCTCGTCGGCCGTGCGCACGCGGAACGGGTCGCGGGCCGTGCGCGGACCGCCGAGCCGCACGTCGAGCCGCCGCGGGCCGGCGGAACCGTCGAGCGAGTCGAGGATCCACAGCTCGCCCGCCGACTCGTACACCACCCGCTCACCGTCGGTGCTCGCGTGCCGGACGTAGAAGGCCGGCGCGTCGGGACCGCCGTGGTCGGTGTGGCGCCGCAGCCCGGTGCCGTCGGCCCCGAGCGAGTAGATGTTGCCCCAGCCCTCGTGGTCGGAGATGAAGCCGATGCGCAGCCCGTCGCCGGTGCCGACCAGCATCGGCGACGCCAGCTGCCCGTCGAGGTCACCGGCGAGCCGCTCGAACTCCCCGGACCCCGTCGGGTCCCACCAGAGCTTGCCCGCCGTGCCACCCCGGTACCGCTTCCACCAGGCCGCCTCCCGCGACATGACGCTGGTGACGACCACCGCCGGGCTGTCGTCCGCGGCCAGCGCGACATCGGAGACCGGCCCGAGGTCCAGCCTGCGCGGGGTGCCGCCCGTCGCCGGGATCGCGTAGGCCCACCCCCGGCGCGCCGACGGCTGCCCCGCCGCGCTCACCGCGAGCACCTCGCCGGCCGGCGTCCACCCGACCGTCTGGGCCCGCGGGTCGGCCCAGTAGGTCAGCCGGCGCGCGCCCCCACCGTCGACGTCGCTGACGAACACCTCGGGAGCGCCGTCCCGCCACGACGTCCACGCGACCCGCGTGCCGTCCGGGGAGAGACGGGGCGTGGCGACGGGTACGTCGTCGGCCGTGAGTCGGTAGGCCCTCCCGCCGGACACCGGCGCGGTCCAGACGTCGTTCTCGGCCACGAACACGAGAGTGTCGGCATGCAGGTGCGGAAAGCGGAGGTAACTGCGGGGCATGGTCAAGACCGTAGCGATCACGACGGCCGCGGGGACCTGTAGATCGTCCTGATCGTGGCGGTTCCTGCACGTTCGGGCGTTGCACACGCCACTCTCACCCGGACGGCGGCAGGATGCGGCTCATGCTGGGGCGCGCGGCACGACCGACCGGACGGACCACGACCATCCGATACGCCGTTGCCGCCACCGCGGCCGCGGTGTTCGGGCTGGCCGGATGCACGGCACCGGAGCCCGGCTCCGGGGACGGAGGCGCCCCGAGCTCCCCACCGGCGGCCGCCCCGGTCGGCCCCGCCCGCGCCGGCACCCCGCAGCTACAGTTGAGCGTGGTGGCCGAAGGGCTGTCGCACGTGTGGGACGTCGGGGTCCTCCCCGACGGCCGCGTGTTGGTCACCCAGCGCGACGGCCGGCTAGTGCTGCTGTCGAGCACCCAGCCCGGAGCCACGGTCACGCGGGTCACCGCCGACCTCTCCGACGTGTTCGTCCGCGGCGAGGGCGGCCTGATGGGCATGGTCGTGCACCCGGACTTCGCAAAGACCCGCCGGTTCACCACGTGCCAGACCCACATGCAGGGCAGCACGCCGACCGACGTGCGGCTGGTCACCTGGCAGCTCTCCGCCGACGGCACCTCGGCGTCGCGGGTGGCGGACCCGCTGGTCGGCGGCATGCCGATCAACCCGTCCGGCCGCCACTCGGGCTGCCGCCCGACGATCAGCTCGGACGGCGCGCTGCTCGTGGGCACCGGCGACACCGCACGCGGCACCATTCCCCAGGACCTCACGTCGCTGGGCGGCAAGGTGCTCCGCATCGACCTCGCCACCGGCGGCCCCGCGCCGGGCAACCCGTTCGCCGACGCCGGCAACCCGTCGCAGCGGCTCGTCTGGAACTACGGGCACCGCAACGTCCAGGGCGTCGCCGTCTCGCCGAGCACCGGCTGGGTGTACTCCGCAGAGCACGGCCCCACCACCGACGACGAGGTCAACCTCCTGCGACCGGGGGCCAACTACGGCTGGGACCCCTCCCAGGGCGGCACCGTCGGCGGGTACGACGAGTCGGTACCGATGACCGATCTCAAGCGCTTCCCCGACGCGGTGCCCGCCGCCTGGAGCTCCGGCAACCCGGTGGAAGCCGTGTCCGGCGCGGCGTTCCTGTCCGGGCCCCAGTGGGGCGATCTCGACGGCGTGCTCGCGGTGGGCGCCCTGCGCGGGGAGAAGCTCCTGCTCATGCGGGTGGCGTCGGACGGCTCGGTGGCCGAGGTGACGATCCCGCCCCCGCTCGACGGCGCGTACGGGCGGCTCCGCGCCGTGCGCCTCGCCCCGGACGGCGCGCTGCTGGTGTCCACGTCCAACGGCTCGGACGACCGCGTGCTCCGGATTGATCCCGTCTGACCGTTTTCGGTGGGCGACTACTACCATTGTTAGTGCTGTGACCTACTATGTTCCTTCGTAGGATCGGTCGTCCGGCTGGTGCGGTAACCTCCATACGCGAAGTTACAGGGCAATCGACCGGAGAAGTGAGGAATTGCGTGATCACGCTCTACCTGAACCGACAGATCGCCGACGACCGCCGACGTGAATCGCTGTTCTCCGGCGATTTCTACCTCTACACCGGCCTGCCCGGCGCAGCCGGATTGGTGAAGCACGCGGAGAACCTCATCGCCGAGACCTTCGGCGACCTCGACCCCGAGCGTGCCCAGTTCGAGATGGGTGTCGACGAGTTCATCACCCGGGTCGGCCCGCTCAAGTCCGAGTTCACCAACGGACAGCGCACCAAAGAACTGTGCCAGCAGTTCGCCGTCGACTTCGGGGTCGACCCCGACCGCACCTATTTCGACATTCCCCGGCTGCGCGTGATCCCCGCCGAGAACTACCTGACCGCCGGCGTCAGCTACAACTACAAGGCGCACCGCGACATGTGGTACGGCCACCCACAGCAACTGGTCAACTACTGGGTGCCAGTTTTTCCGGTCGTCGGTGACAACGTCATGAGCATGTACACCGACTTCTTCGAGAAGCCCGTCAAGAACGGGTCCAACCAGTACGACTACGACGAGTGGGTGGCCAAGCACCGCCACTCCGCCGCCGAGAAGACCACCACCGACGACCGCCCCCACCCGCTCCCGCTCGAGGAGATCGACTCCCGCGGCGAGATCCGCATCGCCGGTGGCTCCGGGGACGTGATGATGTTCTCCTCGAACCACCTCCACGCCTCCGCCCCCAACCTCTCGGGCGTCACCCGCTTCTCCTACGACCTGCGCACCATCAACATCGACGACGTGCGCGCCGGCCGCGGCCCCCGCAACGTCGACAGCGGTGCCACCGGCACCACCCTCGGCGACTTCCTCCGCGTCTCCGACCTCGCCCCCCTCAAGGCCGACGAGTTCGCCGACGCCCTGGCGGCCGCGCAGTAGCAACCCCCGCCGCCGCGCGCTGCCGCCCTGTCGGCGAGCGCGCGGTGGCGCGGCCGCGGACCCGCTCGCGGAGCGCTGGCCGGGTGCGGCGACGTCAGCCGGTGCCGTAGCGCACGGCCGCCCGCTCGCGGGCCTTCGCCGCCTCCACCTCACGGTTCTTCGGCGGCGCCGCGGTGACCAGTTCGTCGAGCAGGCGATGCGTGGCGGCGGTGACCGCCTCGACAGCCCGCGCGAACGCCTCCGAGTTGGCCTGGGAGGGCGTGGCGGTGCCACTGATCTTGCGCACGTACTGCAGGGCAGCCCCGTGAACCTCGTCCCGGGTGGCAGGCGGCTCGAAGTTGTGCAGAGTCCGAATATTCCGGCACATACCCCAATAGTGCCCCAGACTCCCGCATTTGGGAGCCAGAGTGCTGGTGCGGAGGGGTCTCCAGCAGCACCACGGCTCCGAAGTGCTCAGGCGGGGATTGCTTCCCGCACTGTTCTCAGCAGCCGTCTTCTGTCTCTTAGGAGCGGCGCTGTCACGAAGACCACGTCCCAGCCCACCGCGTGCACGCGATTGAGGCGGTCGCGGTCACGGTTCAGCGCCCAGATCTCGCCGTCCCGCCAGTCGCCGTCGTACTCGATAGCGATCTTGTACTCCGGGAGCGCGAGATCCACCCGCGCGATGCGGCCGCCGGCGTCCTGGATCCAGTACTGCGGCACGGGCGCGAGGCCGTCGAGCACGAGGTGGACGCGGAGCTTCGACTCCGGCAGCGATTCCGCGCGCGGATCGGCCAGCTCGACGGCACGGCGCGCCGTCACGATGCCGTTGTCCGATCGCTGCGCCACCAGCGCGGCGACGGCCGAACGCTCGACGAGGCCGGCCCGCAGCACGGCGTCCAGGTCGGCGACGGCGTCGGGCAGGTCCCGGCCGAGAAGCAGGTCGAGCGCCAGCCGCATCGGGTGGCGAGCCGACCGCCTGCCCATGGCTCCCAGCCGACGGGCTCGATCGCGGTGCGCCGCACGTCGAACCCACCGCGATGGCCGAGCCGCATCTCCGGTGGCGCGAGAACCTGCACGTCGTCATCGGGCCAGCAGAGCGGCACGCCCCTGACCGTGGCGGCCGAACGACCGGTGATCACCGCCCCGGCCGGCAGAGCGAGCGCGCTCGCCCGGCACCGCAGCTCGTGCGTGATCTGCCGGGACGAGGCCGTGTAGACGTCGCGGCAGAGCCGCCGCACCGACGGCCCGCGCAGCTGACCCCGGGTGAGGGCGCCACACGCGACGGCCTCGGACCCGCGGAAAACAGAAGGAAGCACCATGAGCGCACGCTGACGCAAAAGCCGCGGGCTAGCGAACGCCCATCCACAGCCTGTGCAGAAAGGAGCCGTAGTGCTGTCTGGGGCAGGCCCTCACAGCACTACGGCTCCGAACTGCCGTCCGTCAGATCACGCGCATTGACTCGTCCAGTTCGCCTGCACTCTGGCGGCGGTTCAGGACCGCCAGGCGGGTGAACTTGTTGTCGAACGCGTCCTGTGTGAGGCCGCGGGCGCGGTACTCCGTCGCGAGCTGCTCCGCGCCGTCCGGGATGCTCCACTGCGCCTCGAACTCGAGTTCCTTGCGCGCCCGGGAGAAGTCCACGCGGTAGGAGCGCGGGTCGTTGCCTGCCTCGCCGGTGATCTCCAGCTCGGCGCCGGGTACGGCCTCCACCACGGCCTGGGCGATCTCCGCGACGGTGCGGTTGTTCTTCTCGGTGCCCACGTTGAACGCCCGCGCCCGGACGACGTCGGCGGGCGCCGAGAGCCCTGCCACGACGGCGCCTGCGATGTCCTCGGCGTGTGCCAGCGGACGCCACGGCGTGCCGTCGGAGAGCACGGTGACCTTGCCGGTGAGGATGGCGCGCCCGACGAGGTTGTTGAGCACGATGTCGGCGCGCAGCCGCGGCGAGAACCCGAACGCCGTGGCGTTGCGCAGCGAGAAGGGCACGAAGTCGCTGTCGGCGAGCTCGGCCAGGTCGTCCTCGACACGCACCTTGGAGATCGCGTACGGGGTGACGGGCTTGAGCGGCGCGTCCTCGTCGACGAGGTCGTCGCCGGACTGCGCGCCGTACACGGAGCAGGTGGAGGCGTAGGCGAAGCGGGCGACACCCGCCTCCTTCGCCAGCCGCGCGAGGCGCGTGGACGCGTGGTGGTTGATGTCGTAGGTGATCTCGGGGGCGAGCGAACCCAGCGGGTCGTTGGAGAGGGCCGCCATGTGGACGACGGCGTCGAAGCCTTGCAGCTGGTCGACGGTGACGTCCCGCAGGTCGGTGCTGAGGCCCGGCACGTCCGGGGTGTCCAGCGAGCCGAGCACGCAGTCGGCGAACAGGCCGCTGTCGAGCCCGGTCACCTCGTGGCCTGCCGCGGTGAGGATCGGGGCCATCACGGTGCCCAGGTAGCCCTGGTGACCGGTCAGCAGAACTCGCACGGGGATCCCTTCGAGTGGTTCGTCTGGCGGGGGGGAGGCCTGGGTCTAGTCCACCGGGTCGAGCCCGGTGAGGGGAGCGACTCCGAGGACGAGCTTCGACGTGTGGAACGCCTCGGCGTACCGCGCATGGCACTGCACACCGCGGATGCGGGCCAGCCCGCCGAACGTCTCGGCGTCGAACCAGCTGCGGTCGCGCTGCGATCCGTAGTGCTCGTGCAGCTTGGCGACCTTCTCCCGCAGCACCGGCTCGGCCAGGGGCAGGTACACGGTGGGCTGCGCGAGGTCGCTCTCCCACTTGAGGATCTCGTAGCCCAGCGTCAGGTTGTCGCGGAAGACCGTGGGCACGAGTTTCGCGAGCGTCCGGTGGTCCTGGTGGGCGTCGTGCGGCGACGGCGCGAAGATGATGTCCGGCTCGCCGAGGGTGCGCAGCTCCTCGACGGCGAGCTTGGCGCGCTCCCACCGTGTGGGGACGCGTCCGTCGGGCAGGTCGAGGACGGCGACCTCCAGCTGGGCACCCGGGCAGAACGCGGCGAGAGCGGCGCGTTCCTCCTCCTCCCGCAGCGAGCCACCGCCGGTGAGCACCAGGGCGGACACGCTCACGCCAGGGTGGGCGCGACACAGCTCGATGAGGGACCCGCCTGCGCCGATCGCGATGTCGTCGCAGTGGGCGCCGAGCAGCAGGATCCGGTCGATGCGTTCCGGCAGGAGGCTCAGCACGATCTCATCGCTCGATGTTGGCGTCGTTCATCGCCGCGATGGCTGCCTGCAGGGGGTCGCGGTCAGCGGCCGGGCCCTCCCAGAGCATCCAGGGGCGAGTACCGCTCTGGTAGGCGGCCTCCAGTGCGGTGCGCTCCTTGACCGTGTCGGCAGGCTGCCAGAACCCCCGATGCCGGAAGGCCA
>NZ_JCADBN010000030.1:0-52150 GCF_059359135.1 Pseudonocardia sp. OZ21 | reverse complement strand
ACCGTCGACGACCCGTGGGGCTTCGGCAACTCGCTGGAGTGGGCCACGAGCTGCCCGCCGCCGCGACACAACTTCACGGAGCTGCCGCGGATCCGCTCGGAGCGTCCGGCGTTCGAGCTGCACTACCCGCACCTGGTCGAGCGCTTCCGCGAGGAGGCGCACGTCGGCCACAGGCCGTCGCCGTACGAGGTGGCGGCCCAGAGCACCGGCGGGGAGACTCAGCCCGACAGCGACCCGCGCTCCCGGTGATGAGTTCTTCGGTCGCTAGAGCGGGTGGGCCGTTCACCGGCTCCGGGACACAGCCGCTCGACATTGCGGGAGAATTCCGGGCTTGCGGGATGGCGATGGTGACTCACCTACGCAGACCGGCCATTTCGAAGGACCGGTGCGAGTACCGCATCGGCCAGGCTCGGCCGGCCGCGCAGCGAGCAGAGGTCAATGGTCACCGGGGCACCACGAACAGCTGGGTCACGGTGAGCCCTCGGATGCTCTGATCACGACGACGACGTTCGTGGCAGGCGAGGAAGCGAGCGGGCGTGGTCGGGCACGCTGGTGTCGCCGGCCCCGGATATCGGGGGCGGGTCCCGAGCGGGTCGGGTTGATCGGGAGAATGCGTTCGCCGTCATCCGCTTCTCGGCCGATGTGGCAGGCACTTTCCCGCTCGAGCTCGACCGGAGAGGTGTGGATCTGGCGTTGATCGAGGTACTCGGCCCGGCGCCGACGGATTGACCCTCGGTCCGCTTCTACGCCCGAACGAATGCGGTGGCCCAGCCACTAGGTCGCAACGCTCCTCTGTCGGGATGTCCACCGGCGGCGTCCGGGTACGAGCACGTGCTGAGGGAGTTCTGACACGTGGCATCGGCGGTCGGACACAGGCGCAGCGCGACCGGCTCACTACTGGTGCCAGCACGGCCGGTCCACCGCCCCGCAGCGGCGGCTGTATCCCGCCGCCTCACGAGCGCGGCAAATCTCCGCCGCGATACCGGCGTCATGCATCTTGTTCGACGTGCTCGCCGTCGCAGCCCACGGACATCCGAGCCCGACTCGGCTCGCCGGGCCAAGCTCGATACTGGTGAGCGTGGAGCAGATGTGGAGCACGGTGCTGCGTTGGATGGCCCTGAGCGTGTGAGAGTGGCCATGGCGAAGTCCAGGTACGCGGCCATACGAATCCAGGCTGATGGCCACAGGAAGTCACATGTCCACCTCTCCGGTATCGATGGCGTGGTCGATCCAGCCGCAGGCCGCCCGGACCCTTGCTATCCGCTCGTGGACGTTGTCCGGTCGGAGAGGTTGCGGCTGACCGGTCCTACGGTGTGCCGGCACCGTGGTCAGCCGCGGCCTGCCCTGCCCACCGCTGCCCGGCGTGTGTCCGGGGTAGCGAGAGCGACGAACGCTGTTTCGACGGCCTCCGGATACGCCTGGGGCTTCCCGTGGCCGGCCAGTGCCCGGTAGATGCCGGATAGGTCGGGGCCCCACCCCTCGCGACGGGTTGATCAGTCCTGCGCCACGTTCGCCGCGGTCACATTCTCGATCACGCGGCCGAGTTTGGTCTTGGCTCGGGTCAGGTCCTGGATGCATGCGGCGATGCGGTCGCGTTCGATGATGAGCTGGTCGAGCATGGCGGGGGTCGCGACGCCGGTGCTCACGCACGGCAGGAGTTCGACGACGGTACGGCTGGAGAGGCCGGCCGCGAAGAGGTCCTGGATGAGCTGGACCCGCTTCAGGGCTTCGTCGGGATAGTCACGCTGCCCACCGGGCGTCCGCGCCGATTCCAGGAGCCGCTGTTCCTCGTAGTAGCGCAGGGCCCGCACGCTGACCCCTGACCGCCTGGCAAGCTGTCCGATGCGCATGACGCAGGTCACTCCCTTCCCGCTCGTACCTCACGTTGACGTCAGATTAGCTAGCGATACCGGCTCCGGGGGCAGCCCTGTGGGCCGATCGAACCGTTGCCGGCGCTGAGATTGATCATGACCCGGTGGCGGACCCGAGGGGCGTTCACGCGGTTCACGTACGCACGGCAGTCCTCGCGTCGTGCCGGGATCGCCGAGCCCGCCCGAGGGCACATGGGTGTCGACCGTGACGGGCGGCGTGATCCCTCGTAGTGGCGCAGGCCCCCACGCTCACCCCCGCCCGCTCGGCAACCTCACCCATCCGCGCCTGCCCTCCTCCGGCCGGGCGGCAGTTGCGACTTGCACCTCACGTCAACGTCAGGTTCTAGAGTGACGAGAGTCGGATGAACACGTCATTCCGGCCCGTCAAAGTAAGGCAGACCATTATGCGCGCAGCCCGGTTCCACGAATACGGCGGAACGGAGAGCCTGGTGATCGAGCAGGCCCCCGACCCCCGCCCCGGACCCGGTGAGATCCGTGTCCGCGTCGCGGCGGCCAGCGTCAATCCCATCGACTGGAAGCTGCGCGCCGGCGCCCTGCACCAGCTGATTCCCCTGGAGCTGCCCGCCATTCCCGGGCGCGACGGCGCCGGTGTGGTCGACGAGATCGGCGACGGGGTGCAGGGGGTGAGCATCGGCGACCGTGTCTTCGGACTGGGCGGTGTCACCGGGGCGACCGCAGAGCTGCTCATCCTCTCGGCCTGGGCGCACACCCCCGCCACGTGGAACGACGAGCAGGCCGCTGGTGCCGGTCTCGCGTCAGTGACCGCGATGCGTGGGCTCGACGCGCTCGGCTCCCTCGCGGGGCGCACCCTTCTCGTCGAGGGCGCCGCCGGAGGCGTGGGCAGCGCGGCGGTCGAGATCGCGGTGGCGCAAGGTGCCACTGTGATCGGGACAGCCAGTGAACGCAACCACGAGTTCCTCACCGCACTCGGCGCCGTTCCCACCACCTACGGCCCCGGCCTCGCGCAGCGTCTGTCCGCTCTCGCCCCGCGCGGAGTCGACATCGTGCTCGACACCGCGGCCTCCGGATCGCTGGACGACCTCGTCGCGATCACAGGTGACCCGAAGCGCGTCGCGACGGTCGCCGACCATGCGGGCGGGCAGCGCCTGGGCACGCATGTGGTCAACGCGGAGAACGATTCCACTCTCCTGTCCGCGGCGGCGGAACTGGGCGGGCAAGGCCGATACACACCCCGTATCGAACAGGCCTACCCCCTGGAGCGGATCGCCGACGCCCACGCGCACGCCGAGCGTGGGCGCACCCGAGGAAAGATCGTGATCTGCATCTGAACAGGCCCACGAGGTAGGTAACTCGCAACGTGCGGGCCTGCATCGCTGAGCACCGCTATCGGGAAGTCGAAGGTCGACGGGTCCACCGCCCGCACCGTCGCCCGGATCTGCCGGGCCGATTTGATCGTCATTGATGACATTGGCCTGCTGCCGGTCGACGGGGACGCCGCCGAAGCTTTCTACAGGATCATCGACGCCGCTTACGAACGTCGCAGCATCGCGGTGACCAGCAACATCCATGCTTCGGGCTTCGACACGATCATGCCGAAGACCCTCGCGGGCGCGAGCACCGACCGCCTCATGCACCACGCTCACCTCGTGACCACCACGGGCGACTCGCATCGCCTCGCCGAGGCCCTCGCCGGGAAGGGAGTGGTCCCCTTGAACTGACCCCCAGACGGGAACACCACTGGCCACACGCCTGGGCTTCTAATGGCCATCAGCCTGGACACCAGCGGCCACTCACCTGGGCATCTCAATGGCCGCTGACAGCGTGCTTGACATGCGCCGTGCTGCACAGCCAGAGCAGCGGAATCTCGATTTTCGCTGGTCAGAGGACTGCTGCGATGCAGGTTCAAATCCTGTCGTCCCGACGGTGTGATGGGCGGTTCCCTTTCGTCGGGGGAGCCGCCCATCAGCATTTCTACTCGCGGAAACGATCCACTGAGGTCCCTGGTAGCTCGTTGGGCTGTTGCTCGACATGATCTACAACGTCTGGAGCTTGGGACCCATCTGGGACCCGCCGAGGTGTCGGCAGACAAGGCGGCGGCGTCGGTGACGGCCTGCTGGTCCGGGTGCAGGTAGCGCTGGGTTGTCAGGATGGCGCCGTGCCCGGCGATCTTGCGCAAGTGGTGGACGCGTAACCATGTTCTGATCTGACTGCTGGCAGCACGGACGCCGACGGCGCCGGTTCGGCCTCGAGGTAGACGGTCGCGACTACCGTGCCGAGCACCCGGGCGTCGTCCTGGCCGGTAACGGTGGGTGAAAGCTCCACGTCGCTGATCGAGTTCGCGGCCCACGACCATCCCCGCGATCGGTGTGAGCACCTCCGCGGTGGCTTCTCGGTGAGCGAGGCGGTCGTCGCCCGATCTGCTGCGTCCCTGCGGGCGCCGGCGGCGTTGCCATGGGCCGCGCGGTGTCCCTCGGCCGGCTGCTGGCTATTGGTGGACGTGTGCTCGCTGACCGTCTCGGTCGAAGGCCATCACTAGTTCGGCCGGGCCGTCGAGCGCGCTCAGGGCGTGTGGCGTCATGGTCGCGAACTCGGCCGCTTCACCGGTCTCGACGTCGATCTGGCGGTCACCGAGCCACAGGCGCACCCGACCATGGATGACGACGAACCAGTCGTGGCCGGGGTGGACCCGCTGGCGAGGCTTGCCGGTGGTGTGCTCGAGCCGGATCTTCGCCGCCATGGTGCGCCCGTCGGGTCGGCTGAGCAGCCAGGTGGTCCGGGTGCCCTCGCGGTTGGGCGTCGGGCGGATGACCACGTCGTGGTTGTCTTCGACGTTCAGCAGTGCGTCGAGGCTCACCTGTAAGGCGGTGGCCAGGGGTAGCAGGACGTCGAGGCCGAGGGCTCGCTTGCCGGTCTCGACGCGGCTGATGGTGGACGGGCTGAGGCGCGTGCGCTCGGCCAGCTCGTCGAGCGAGTACCCCAGCGTGGTGCGCAGGCTGCGCAGCCGGGTACGAACCACCGTTTCGACGTCGGGATCCTCGCCCATTCCGTCACCTCCGGTCGCCTCTTGCGAATATTGCAAGGATACTTGCTGCTTCGTCCAGGAATCGTATCGTCGATGCCATGGCTGAGCACGCACATGAGTCGCACACACCACCGGGACAGATGGAACGGCACTGCGACGTCGCGGTCATCGGCGGATCGGCGGCCGGGCTGGCGGCCGCGCTGCAGCTCGTCCGGCAGCGCCGGTCGGTGGTGGTCGTCGACGACGGCACTCCCCGCAACGCCCCCGCCGCACACATGCACGGCTACCTCGGATCCGACGGCGCGCCACCGTCGGAGCTGATCGGTCGGGGGCGCGAGGAGGTCCGCAGCTACGGCGGGGAGATCCTCACCGGCCGGGCGCGGACCGTCGAGCGACGCGACGACGGCTGGTTCCGGGTCGAGGTCGGCGGCGGTCATGCCGTGGTGGCTCGCCGGGTGCTGGCGGCGACGGGGTTGGCCGACGAGCTTCCGGACATCGAGGGCCTGGCCGAGAGCTGGGGTACAGATGTGATCCACTGCCCGTTCTGCCACGGCTTCGAGGTGCGTGACCAGCGCATCGTGCAGATCGTCACGCACTCGATGGGACTGCATCCGGCACCGCTGTTCCGGCACCTCACGGACCGCTACTCCATCGTCGTGCACGACGCCTCCGAGCTCGACGACGGTGCCCTCGACGCGCTGGCCGCGGCCGGCACCGAGGCCGTCCGGACGCCGGTCCGCCGCGTCGTCACCCGAGAAGACGGCCGGGTCGCTGGCGTCGAGCTGGTCGACCGGCGCACGATCGAGGCCGACGCCGTGGTGGTGGCCCCGAGGTTCCGGGCCCGGGCGGACGTGTTCGCGACCGCTGGCCTGTCGACGGTCCCGCACGTCACCGGCGCTGGCGACGTGGTGGAGGTCGATCCGACGGGACAGACCTCGGTGCCCGGCCTGTACGCGGCGGGCAACGTGACCGACCCGAGCATGCAGGTGCTCCACGCCGCCGCACACGGCAGCCGCGTCGGCGCCATGATCGCGTTCGGCCTCGCCGACGACGACGTGCGCGCAGCCGCCCGACCGTCGGGCGACGAGACCGACTGGGACCATCGCTACGGGGGCGACGCGAGGATGTGGAGCGGCAACCCCAACGGGACGCTCGTGCACCAGGTGAGCAGCCTGGCCGCTGGCCGCGTACTCGACGTCGGGGCAGGAGAGGGCGGCGACGCCATCTGGCTAGCCGAGCAGGGCTGGAAGGTCACCGCCACCGACATATCCGCACACGCACTGGGCCGCGTCGCCGCCGAGGCCGGACGCCGCGGCCTCGACGTCGAGTGCCTGCATCGCGACGCCAACGCATCGGACGCGTTCGAGGTCGGCGGCTACGACCTCGTGTCGATGCAGTACGGCGCCGTCCATCGCACTCCCGACCGACGCGGTCTACGCAACCTGCTCGCCGCGGTCGCGCCCGGTGGCACCCTGCTCGTGGTCGGGCACGACCTGACGCCGATGCGCGAGCCGATCGACGTGGCCGAGCAGACCCGCATGTTCGACCCGGACGCCTACCTCGGTGTCGACGAGATCGCCGCCGTCCTGGCCGACGCATCGGGCTGGAAGATCGAGCTCCACGCGACGCGACCACGCCCACCCGGCGCGGTGTCGACCCACCACGTCGACGACGTCGTCCTGCGCGCCCGTCTCCTGCCGACTTGACGATCGGGATCCCCCGAAGCGGTGCCGGAGCTGGTCGACGTGTGGCGTACCGCACCGCGTCAAGCTGCCGATCCTCAGTTTCCGAGCGCTACCTCAGAACGGACCCGGCCCGACCGGCGAAGTGCTCAGCTTCTCGGGCGCGCTTCGGGGAGCGGGCGCGTCAGGGGACGCGGCGTGGGGCGACCGGCCGGAAGCGGTAGAGGTCGCTGTCGGCCGAGACGGGTCCGGTGGAGGAGCCCATGAGCAGGCGAGGGCCTCGGGCATGCCGTCGCGCCCGTACGCGAGCGAGCACCCGAGCACCTCGTAGTCGACGACCGGGCCGCCGCGCCCGACTCCGAGGTCGAAGCGGCCGCCCGAGAGGCGGTCGAGCAGCGTCGACTGCTCGGCGACGGCCGTCGGCGGGTGGGTCGGCAGGACACTGCGATTGCGTCCCGGTGCTCAGCCTCGGCTATCTCTTCGTCGTGCAGTGGCAGCTCGCGATGGCCGCGCTGGTCCCGCCGCTGGTCACAGAGGTCCTGTACGCGGTGATGATGAACGGCGGCGGGGAGAAGTTCCAGGAGTACGACCGCGCAGCTGTCGGGATCGTGACGGTGGAGTTCGTCCGCGGGATCGCCGTGGTCAAGCGGTACGGGCATCTCGGACGCAGCCACGGCCGCTACCGCGACGAGATGGGGGAGTACGTCCACTTGATCGGGCGGTGGACCGCCGACACGGCGGTGAAGTTCACGATCATCGAGCTCGCCTCCTCGCCGGTGGTGGTGCATAGCACGTGGACCGGGACGCCGGCGTCGGCCATCCATGTCAGGCCGGTGTGGCGCAGGGCGTGCCGTCGCAGGTGCTCGCTGCCGAGCTCACTGACGACCTCGTCCCAGTGGGTGGCGTCGCGAAGTACGGCGGTTGTGATTCGGCCATCGTGTTGCCGTACGAGATCGCGGACGTCGCCGATCAGCGGGACAGAGCTGCACCTAGAGAACGCGACACGGTGGCACCACTTGCGCGCTGTTTGCGGCGCCTGGGCCTGCCGGACCTGCCGCGGTTGGGCGGTCCTGCTCTACTGGGAGCTGAACCTGAAGAGTGGTGCCCTCTCCGGGCGGGCTGTACAGCGCCAGGCGACCGCCGAGCGCCTCGGCCCGATCCTTGAGGCCGGTGAGACCGGAGCCGCGGGTGACGTCGGCGCCGCCGCAGCCGTCGTCGCGGACGCGCACGTGCAGCACGCCCTCACCGGCGGCCACCTGGACCTCGGCAGCGGTGGCGTGCGCATGCTTGGCCACGTTGGTCAGCGCCTCGGCCACCACGTAGTAAGCGGCGGTCTCGACCGGCTCGGCCAGCCGCCCCTCCATTCGGACATCCAGTCGGGCCGGGACCGCAGAGCGGCGGGCCAGCGCCTTCAGCGCGGAGCTCAGCCCGCGCTCGGCCAGTTTGGCCGGGTGCAGGCCGTGGGCGATCTCGCGCAGCTCCTCCAGCACCTCGAGCAGCGCAGTGGCCACCGCGTCCAGCTGCCGCATGAGCTCACCGGCTCCGGACGGCGCGGCCCGCTGCACGGCTCGTAGCTGCAGGGCGAGGGAAACCAGGTGCTGCTGAGCGCCGTCGTGCAGGTTGCGCTCGATCCGGCGACGGGTGGCATCGGCGGTGGCCACGATCCGCGCCCGGGAGGCGGCCAGTTCTGCCTGGGCCTCG
Organism: Pseudonocardia sp. OZ21; assembly: GCF_059359135.1. Classification (NCBI taxonomy): domain Bacteria; kingdom Bacillati; phylum Actinomycetota; class Actinomycetes; order Pseudonocardiales; family Pseudonocardiaceae; genus Pseudonocardia; species Pseudonocardia sp. OZ21. The sequence continues at coordinate 43,892 of NZ_JCADBN010000030.1, read as the reverse complement.
GCGTTGGCGATTGTGGTCGCGGCCAGCTCGGTGAACCCGGTCAGCCGCGCCTCGGTGCCCGCCGGCAGCGGCTCCTCTTGTGTGGATGAAACGACCATGGCGCCCCACAGGCGGCCCCCGGCGCTGACCGGCACGCCGACTGCCCCGCGGACGCCTAGCTCGCTGGCGACCTCGCAGTCCGGGCCCGAGGTGCCGGTGGAGCTGTCGATCCGCGCGGGAGCGCCGGTCTGGAACACCAGCGTGTACACGTTCTGCCCGCCGGGATTCAGTCGGGTCCCGGTGGGGACGGGGGTGTCGGTGCTGCTCCACGTGGCGACCAACCTTGCCGCGCCATCGGGGTCGTACCGGGTCATCCACGCGTGGTGGGCGCCCAGCAGCCGCCCGGCTTCCTCAGTGACGGCGGCAAACACCTCCTCCGGCGGCGTCGCCTGGGCCACCAGCGTCGCCACCCGCCGCAGCGCCGCCTGCTCCTCGGCGAACCAGCGCAGCTCGACCCGCGCCTGCGAGTTGGCGATCGCGGTGGCTACGAGCTCGGTGAACCCAGCCAGCCACGTCTCGGAGTCGGCCGGCAGCGGCTCCCCTTGCGGGGATGCGACGACCATGGCGCCCCACAGGCGGCCCTCGACGCTGACCGGCACGCCCACGACCGCGCCGTAACCGAACTCGCGGGCGAGGTCGGCGACGAGACCCGTAGCGTCGGTGGAGCTGTCGACCCGCGCGGGAGCGCCGGTCTGGAACACCAGCGTGCACACGTTCTGCCCGCCGGGATTCAGTCGGGTCCCGGTGGGGACGGGGGTGTCGGTGCTGCTCCACGTGGCGACCAACCTTGCCGCGCCATCGGGGTCGTACCGGGTCATCCACGCGTGGTGGGCGCCCAGCAGCCGCCCGGCTTCCTCAGTGACGGCGGCAAACACCTCCTCCGGCGGCGTCGCCTGGGCCACCAGCGTCGCCACCCGCCGCAGCGCCGCCTGCTCCCCGGCGATCCGGTCGCTCAGCTGAGTAACCATCAGGCCTCCGCTCCGGCGGCAACGACGCCGCCTCCTCACCAGACGCCCACAGCGCGCCCGTACGGCCCACAGCCAGAAGGCCGGCCGGGAACCGTCCGGGTGGACATGCCCCGTCACCGCCACCAGCCAGATCCAGCCGCGCCGATCACGTCGTCACCACCTGCCTGACCAGCGGCGACTACTCAAAACAGTACTGCAGACTGCCTTGGACGAGGAGATGTCCGATGGTCCGTACCGAGGTTGGGCCGATCGAACTAGCGATACCGCGTGATTGCAACGGCAGCTTCGAGCCGAAGATCGTGCCCAGAGTGACAGTGACCGGCCGAGGCGCAGCGTGTCGGCGGCCCGGCCCCATGTGCTCCGTGCTGTCGTGCGCCGGCAGATCCCCGTGTGAGGCCGAAGCGGATTCGTCCGGTTCAGCCAGGCCGTCACTACCCGAAGGCAGGTGGCCGGGGACATCGCGGACGACAGCGGCGCGGCGAGCGCGCTTGTGCCACTCCACCGGGAGCCTGCTGCGGTGCGCAGGAGGGCCGCCGGACTACGGAACGCTCTCCGGCGCCTGCGCGACACGCCTGTAGCCGGCATCGCACCGCGTGCCGAGTCCTCTGGACGAGGTTGTCCGAAATGCCGCGTTCAGACGTCGGCATCACGTCGTCAGGCTAGGATCGCCTCCGTGACGAGTGCCGGAGCCGAGTCTCCCGCGCGGCGCTTGACCGCCCGCGGCGCCCTCACCCGCGACCGTATCGTCCGAGCCGCGGCCGAGCTCATGCACGCCAACGGGGTCGCTGGCACGACGATGGACCAGGTGGTCGAGGCATCCGGTACCAGCAAGTCACAGCTCTACCACTACTTCGACGACAAGGACGCTCTGGTCACCGCGGTGATCAGAATGCAGACCGCAAGAGTGATGGAGCGGCACGAACCCCACCTCGAACAGCTCAGCTCATTGCAGGGTCTGCGGCGTTGGCGCGATGCGGTCGTTCGTTTCGTCGACGAGCGCCACGGAGCGCACGGCTGCGCGATCGGCTCGCTGGCCAGTGAGCTGGCGGATCAGTCGGAACCAGCGCGGATTCTGATCAACGCTGCGTTCCAGAACTGGGAGTCGTACCTCGCCGCGGGCATCCGCCGGATGCAGGACCGTGGCGAACTCGATGCCCGGGCCGACCCTGCCGAACTCGCCACCGGCATCGTGGCGGCCTACCAGGGCGGATACCTTCTCTCACAGTCCAGGCGAAGTGCACGGCCGATGGCACTGGCGCTCGATTTCGCGATCCGCAACGTGGAAGCCCTCGCGCTACCTCAGAAACGTGCATCCGGCGCAGCGAGCTGATCAGCTCAACCCCGGGGAAGCCCCACCAACACGCGGGCACACCAGTCCAGTACTGGCACATGTCGTGCGCCATCGCCAGCCCCGGGCGCGCCGCAGAATCAACCCGCCTGTCGAGTTGTCGCCCGGAACTGCTGGTCAACACCGGCACCGGACGACGGGCGAGTCTGCTCGCGCAGTCCAAGCCCTACCTGCACCCGCGCTGGCAGGAGGGCTGCGCCAACGCCGCCAAGCTGTTCGAGGAGATCACCGACCGCGGCTACACCGGCGGCCCCCAGATCCTGTGCGCCTACCTACGCCCGCTCCGGGCTGGCGGTTCTACCGGCGTCTCAGACTCCGGCTTCCCGGCCGGCCGGATCGACGTCCGGCTGGAGGACCGCGTGCACGCGGGCGCGCAGCGCCGGGACGGTCTCCTCGACGAACCATGGGTTGCGGGTCTGCCAGCGGAAGTTCAGTGGTGAGGGGTGGACGAGGGGCATGCGGTCGGGGAGGTAGTCGCGGAACGCCCGGACTGTGTCGGTGAGGTTCGCTCCGGCGGATTCGGGCAGGTAGTGCTTCTGGGCGTGCCGGCCTATCAGGACGGTGAGCCGGACGTGCGGAAGCTCCGCGAGGAGCCGTGGATGCCAGCGTGGTGCGACCTCGGGTCGGGGCGGCAGGTCGCCGTGGGCTCCCTTGCCCGGGTAGTAGAAGTCCATCGGCAAGATCGCGAACAACATCGGGTCGTAGAACTGGTCGTCGGTCACCCCGAGCCAGCCCCGCAGCGTCACGCCGCTCGGGTCGTTCCAGGGGATCCCGCTGCGCTGCGCGCGTGTTCCCGGGGCCTGCCCGATGAGGACGATCCGGGCGGCCGGGTGCGCGGTGTAGATCGGCTGCAGGCCCGCGGCGGTCGCGTCCCGGTTGGCCGGGTCGGCGATGATCTGCTCGCGGATCCGCAGCAGCGCGGGACTCGTCCCCGTCGCCGATCCGTCCATGGTGGCGATGGTCAGGTCAGCTGGGACGACGGTCGCGGCGCGACGTCACGGCGTCGCGGCAGCACCCAGTCCGGCCGAAGGAAGTGGCAGGTGTAGCCGTGGGGGTAGCGCAGCAGGTAGTCCTGGTGTTCGGGCTCGGCCTCCCAGAACGCGCCGGCCGGCGTGACCTCCGTGACGACCTTGCCCGGCCACCGCCCGGAGGTGTCGACATCAGCGATCGTCTCCTCGGCGACCCGGCGCTGTTCGTCGTCGAGGTAGAAGATCGCCGACCGGTAGGACGGGCCGACGTCGTTGCCCTGCCGGTTCGGGGTGCTGGGGTCGTGGATCTGGAAGAAGAACTCCAGCAGGTCGCGGTAGGTGGTGGCGGACGGGTCGTAGGTGATCTCGATGGCCTCGGCGTGCGAGCCGTGGTTGCGGTAGGTGGCGTTGGGGGTGTCGCCGCCGGTGTATCCCACGCGGGTGGCCAACACGCCGGGGCGGGAGCGTATGAGGTCCTGCATCCCCCAGAAGCAACCCCCGGCGAGAACTGCCCGCTGCTGCTCGATCATCATTCGATTCCTTTCGTCTCGTACTGGGACCCCGGGCCGGTCATCCCGAGAATCCGAACCGCTCGACCTTGATCCGTTCAGCGGGCACACCCGCGGTCGCGGCCAGCTGGGTGGCGGCATCACAGAAGGCAGTGGACCCGCAGACGTAGACATCACGGTCCCCGTCCAGGGCTGCCGCGAGGTCCCGGGCCATGAGACGACCCGGTGGACGATCATGTCCGTCGGGGACGGCGCGCGTGAAGACGATCGAGGCGTCCGGTCCCTGAATCTCGGCGGAGTAGTACAGCTCCTCAGGGCTACGCACCGAGACGAGAAGGCGGAAGAGGTCCGGCCGGCCGAGTCTGCGGGCGTGGCGCAGCATCGACATCAGTGGTACGACCCCGGAACCGCCCGCCACTCCGAGCGCGGGCTGAAGATTCCAGACGAAGTGGCCGCCGATCGGGCCCCGCACATCGAGCGTGTCGCCCACCTCGACGGCCTCGTGGAGGAAGCGCGACACCTCGCCGCCCGGCAGGATCTCGACAGTGAGATCGACCTCCGCCGAGTCCGACGGTGCGCTGGCGATCGAATAGGACCGCTGCGCCCGGTACCCGTCGGGGGCGGTCAGGCGCACGATGAAGTGTTGGCCCGCCCAGAACGAGCGCGGTTGGGGCAGTGTGAGGGTGAAGGTCTTCGCCGTAGGGGTCTCCTGGCGGATGCCGGTAACCCTGCCGGACTGCCACGGTCCGGGGTGGGGCGGCTCTCCGGAGACTGCGGTCATCGATCCCCCTGGTAGCGCTGCTCGAGACACGGATCCCCCCTGTCGTGGTAGCCGCGCTGCTCCCAGAAGCCCCGCCGGTCCTCGGCGAGCAATGTCAGGCCCGACACCCACTTCGCGCTCTTCCAGAAGTACAGGTGGGGCACGAGCAGCCGGACCGGGCCGCCGTGGATGCTGGCCAACGGGGCGCCGTCGACGTCCCACACGACCCAGGCCTTGCCGCCGGTGAGGTCCTCGAGCGGGAAGTTGGTGGTGTAGCCGGTGTGGGATCTTGCCAACGCGAACGCTGCGTCGTCACCGACTCCCGCGACGTCGAGGAGAGTGTCGACGGATACGCCGTCGAACCGCATGCCGAACTTCGACCATGTGGTCACACAGTGGATGGCGCCCTCGTACCGAGAGACCGGCAACGCGTGGATCTCATCCCAGCTCCAACGAACCGGCTTGTCGACGAGCCCGTCGATCTCGAAGCTCCACCCGGCAGTGTCGACGCTAGGAGTCGGCTCGACGTGTAAGACCGGCCAGTTCGTGCCGGCGTCGTACTGGCCGGGAGGCAACCGCGAGTCGCGCGCGCCGCGGCTGCGACCGGTAAATCCCCTCGTCAACGCCATCTGGTAATCCCTCTCGGTCGCCGTCGCCGGCACTCGGAGGGCAGGCCTCGGCGTCCGGCGGAAGGCCGGCTGCGGCCTGGACAGACCCAATATGGCCGTCGCGATACTGGACTGTCAAGTCTGACTATGTGGTGGCGGCCGGCCCTGAACGGCGTCAGCTCGCTGCCCCGGACGCGCGGTCGCTGCGCGCCCGCCGGGCCTCGATGCTGTCGAGCGAGAGGTCCACAGCCACCGCTATCGGGATGCGTGCTGCGCGCCACCTGGCGGAAGCGGAGAACCGCCCTGATCAGCGAGCATGTGGCCAGCGGCGAGCACACCCGAGTCGGGACTCCCGAGCGGAACGCGGCCTCGATCAGGATCCGGCCCGGCCCCGACCCGTGTGCGAGCTCGGGACAGCGCGTTGCAGCGCAGCGTGAATCGGGGACGACGTAAGATGGAACCGATAGTCCATAATCTGTGGAGTAGGAGTGGCCGTGCAGGCTCGGATGCGGCGATCCCCGGAAGGTGATGAGTCGAGGGCGGGGGCTCCGCGTCGACGTGAGGTGCTGCGGGCTCGCCACCCGGATCCTTGCCCGGTTCGCAGGAGCGGTCACGGCGGCGGATGAGGTGCATGGCGAGGGTGGCACGTTCGCGGTGGTGCAGAACGGCATGGGACGGCACCGCCGGACAAGGCTCTGCGGGGGGAATTCGTCGAGGCCCCCAACGTCCCCGGTCCGGGGCTGCGTCCGCGGCGGCCTCCGCCGCTCCCCATCAACGTGCGGAGACGAACGAACGGTCGCCCCTAGGTATACGGGAGCACGGGGGTCCGCGTTATCGGCAATCTGGCAACTGAGCATCTGTTCCGGCGCCGGCCGAATGGGGAATCCTTGATGTCTACCTCGTCGGCTCAACTGAGTCGAGCCGAGTTGGCGCAAGGCATATAAAATGATCGTCAGTCTGTCGAAGGATCGCACTCGTGCGTCGTACTCGATGTATCGCCCGGCCTGCTGGACGCCGTCCTTGAGATACCGCCATTGTCGGTTCCGTATCCGCGGTCACCGCACCCAAGAAAAAGAGAGGGCATCATGCGCAAGATCGTGATCGTCGGCGGTGGCTACGCTGGCTTCTACACCGCGTGGAAACTCGAGAAGAAGCTGCGTCGGGGCGAGGCCGAAGTGACGGTGGTCGACCCGCGGCCCTACATGACCTACCAGCCGTTCTTGCCCGAGGTGGTGGCCGGGTCGATCGAGGCCCGGCACGCCGCGGTGTCGCTGCGTCGCCATCTGCACCGCACGCGCGTCATCGCTGGGATGGTCAGCGCGATCGACCACAAGCACCGCGTGGTCACGGTCCGGCCCGCCGACGGCGACACCTTCGAACTGGGCTACGACCTCATCGTGGTCACCGCGGGCGCGGTCACCCGCAAGTTCCCGGTGCCCGGTATCGCCGAGCAGGCGATCGGTCTCAAGCACGTGGAGGAGGCGGTCGCAATCCGCGACCGGCTGCTGACGTCTTTCGACCGGGCGGCCACGCTACCCCCTGGCCCGCAGCGGCAGAAGCTGCTCACCGTCACTTTCGTAGGCGGCGGCTTCGCCGGCATCGAGGGCTTCGCCGAGCTGCTGTCGCTGGCGACCGCGTTGCTGCAGCGCTACCCCGAACTGCACCGCGACGAGCTGCGGTTCCACCTCATCGAGGCGTCAGGCCGGATCCTGCCCGAGGTCACCGAGCGGTCTGGCCGCTGGGTCGTGCGCTTCCTGCAACAGCGAGGTGGGCGGGTGCACCTGGACACGCAGGTCAAGTCGGCGACCAGTGGGCACGTGGTGCTCTCCACCGGCGAGGAGTTCGAATCGGAGCTCATCGTGTGGACGGCGGGCAACGCGTCGAACCCGGTCGTGAGCATGCGCACCGACCTACCGGTGGACGAGCGCGGTTTCCTCGTCACCCGGCCAGACCTGCGGGTCGGCACCGACACCGAACCGGCACCCGACGCTTGGGCCGCCGGGGACGACGCGGGGATCGAGGACCTCACCTCCCCGACCCCGGGCACCCGAACGGTGCCGAACGCCCAACACGCCGTCCGCCAGGGCAAGCTGCTCGCCCGCAACATCGCCGCGACCTTGCACGGCGGAAAGCCGAAGAACTACCGGCACCACAGCCTCGGCACTATTGCGTCGCTCGGCATCGGTCACGGCATCTTCCAGTACCGGCGAATCGTGATCACAGGGCCGCTCGCCTGGCTGATGCACCGCGGCTACCACGTGCTGGCTGTGCCCAGCTGGGAACGCAAGGTCCGCGTGCTCGTGATCTGGCTGACCGCCGCGTTGTTCGGCCGCGACATCCTCTCGCTGGCGTCGGTGCAACACCCGCGCGACGCCTTCATCAATGGCGGCGAACCCGCCGTGCCGACCGAACAGAACCCCTCATGACCGAACACCACGGCATGGCCATGGAACCTGCTGCACGTCGCGCGAATGCTCAAGGACGAGGTCGGAATCCCAGCGCACGGGAACCAACAGTCGCTTCGGCTTGGGGCCACTTCGAGCCCAACCCGGAGGACCAGCACACCCTCAGCCTGCGGTCGATAACACCGGGCAGGGTCGGTACGCCGGCGTCGCGTGTGCACTGGGTGCTCAGGGGGATCCCGATAATTCGGACCAACGCGTCACTGATCGGGTCGTCGTTACTCGGGCAGAGCGCGGGCGATTCGCTCACAATTATCGCCACGTGTCATCAGCGCCCGCCCGCTCGTCGCAGATGTCCCTGGGTCATGCGGCGTGGTCGGTGTCGACTTCGATCATTCCGATGTAGATCCAGTGCTCCTTGACCAAGCCGTGGCTTGTGGTCGGCCCGACAAACACCTTGCGGAAGACCTTCCCGCGCATCTCCACCAGCTCGGTCTTGACCTCTCGTGGCGCGCGGGGCCCGGTGGTGTTGGCCATCAGGTAGCGCTGCCCGCGCGAGCGACGACCCCGGACATCTGGTTGTCCACGCCGTTCCGCATGGTCCTGGCGGCCAATGCGACCGGGCCACCGCAGATCCAGGCGGACCTCAACGTGCTCATGCCGCCCTTCGGGAGCGCGTGTACACGGGCTTGCGCGGCGCGACAGCACGCACATCCACCGTGCTCGAGAACGACGCGGGGTAGGCCTCGACGAGCATCGACCGGATCGCTGCCGACGACGGTCGCGCCGCAGGATCCTTGACCAGCAGCTGCTCCACGAGTGGCCGAAGACGACCGGCTCGCGAGGCCGGGGGCAGCGGATCGTGGAGCACCGCGGTGAGCGTCGGGACGAGGCCTTCGTGCAGGAAGGGAGGCCGGCCTTGGACGGCGGCGAAGAGCACGGTCCCGAGAGACCAGAGGTCGGAGGCGGGGCGCGGCGGCCCGCCGAGGACGAGCTCCGGGGCGGTGTACGCCGGAGAGCCGACGACGTCGCCGGTGCGGCGGGCGGGGTGGGCCGGCTCGCCGCCACTGAGCTCGGCGATGCCGAAGTCGATCAGGACCAGCCTGCCGTTGTCCGCGATCATCAGGTTCGCCGGCTTCACGTCGCAGTGCACCACGCCGGCCTCGTGCACCGCCTCCAGTGCGGCGGACAGTTGCAGGCCGAGTGCGGCGACGACGGACGGTGGCAGCCGGTGCCGGTCTCGCAGCAGCTCGGCGAGGCTCACGCCGGGGTGGTAGTCCATCACCAGGCAGGCCGAACCGCGGTGCAGCACCAGGTCGTGCACGGCGACGACGTTGGGATCCCGTACCCGGGTGGTGAGCCGCGCCTCGGCGCCGATCGGGCTGTGTGCGCGGAACAGCTTGATCGCGACGTCCCGGTCCAGCAGTTCGTCGTGGGCACGCCACACGTCCGCCGTCGCCCCACGGCCCACTCGTTTCGCGAGCCGGTAGCGGCCTCCGAGCAGCACACCACACCGGGGAACGGGGGCGTTGTCGGCGGCGCGAGTGCCCGATGCGCCGGACGGCGGACGAGTGGGCCGGATGCGACAACGGAAAGTCATGAGACTCCTCTTGACCAGTGCCGCCGACGTCCGGGTCGATGAGGAGGTCGTGCGGACTCCACGGCTCAGGCCGAGCGATGGCCTGCGAGTCCCACCATCGCGGGTTCAGTAGGCGCTGTCTGCCCGGTCAGCAGCCAATGGCCGGTCCGGAGATCCGCCCCGTCGGAAACCCTGCTAGCCGGGAGGCCGGTCGTTTCCAGGGTGCCCAGGGAGGGAGCGGAGGGGAGGGGGCGACCACGAAGTTCTGCCCGCTCGGATAGCGGCTAGCTGCATAGTCGGGCTGGCGCGGCGGCCCTAGCCTGACGATCGTGACCCTGCGGTGCTTGCTCGTCGACGACAGCCTGGATTTCCTGTGCGCCGCGCGGACTCTGCTCGAACAGGAGGGTCTCCGGATCGTCGGCGTCGCCTCGACGGGTGCCGAGGCACTTGTCCGCGCTGCCGAACTGCGCCCCGACGTGACGCTCATCGACGTCGACCTCGGCACGACCGACGGCTTCGAGTTGGCGCGATACCTGGCCGGCCAGCCGAACCTCGACGCTGGGCACCTGATCCTGATTTCCGTGAACGCCGAGGAGGACCTCACCGACCTGATCGAGGCGAGCCCGGCCATCGGGTTCGTGTGGAAGCCGACGCTCTCCGCCGCGGGGATCACGTCGCTGGTCCGCGACATCGGAGGCGGCACACGACGGTGAGGTGACTCCTGCTCAGCTCAGGTCCACGCCCGCGCACTGCAGGGGGAACTCGGCCAGAACGGCGGTGCCGGCGCCGGGGGCGGAGTGCAGGGCGAGCCGGCCGCCGAGTGTCTCGACGCGGTCCTTGAGTCCGAGCAGGCCGGTCCCGCCGGTGAAGTGCGCGCCGCCGCGGCCGTCGTCGCGCACCTGGACCCGCAGGACGACGCCGGCCGGAGTGGTGTCGATCTCGACACCCACGGTCACGATCGACGGCTCGGCGTGCTTGGTGGCGTTCGTCAGCGCCTCTGCGACGACGTAGTAGGCCGCGATTTCGACCGGTTCCGGGAGCCGTCGGGCGGGGGCCTTGATCCGCACGGGGACGCGCGATCGGCGGGCGAGCGCGTTGAGGGCGGGGAGCAGTCCGCCTTGGGCGAGGGTCGGGGGGTGGATGCCGCGGGCGAGCTCGCGCAGCTCGGTCATGGCAGTGGCGGCTTCGGCCGCGAGAGCCTCCAGCTGTTCCGTCAGCGCGCAGGACTCGGGCGGTACGGCCGCTCGGGCGATCCGCGCGCGCATGGCTAGCGTGACAAGACGTTGCTGGGCGCCATCATGCAGGTCCCGCTCGATCTGCCGGCGGGCCTGGTCGGCGGCGGCGACGATACGCGCTCGCGAGGCGGTGAGGTCGGCGTAGAGCTGGGCGTTGTCGAGGGAGACGGCGAGCTGCGCGGCGATGAGTCTGACGGCGTCGAGCCGTTCCGTGGTGAACGCGGCGCGCATGAGGCGGTTCTCCAGCAACAGCACCGCCCGCAGCGCGCCGCGGCCGAGGATGGGCATGGCCAGCAACGAACAGGCGCCGAGGCCGGCGATGTACGGATCACGGGCGAAGCGGTCGTCGCGGGTGGCGTCGACGGCGATGAGGATCTCAGCGGTCCGCTGGACGTAGCGCACTGCCGACATCGGCAGGTCGCGTTCATGCGGGCCGCCCGCCGTGGCGGTATCCGCGAGGTGGTTCGGTGTGGGCAGCAGCCAGTCGTGGCGGTCGTCGTCCCACAACAGCAGGTGCACGCTGGTGGCGCCGGTCATTGCACTGAGTACCTCGACGACGCGGGTGTGCAGGCGTTCGATGTTGGTCTCCGAGCTGAGCGCCTGCGACGCGGCGAGGACGCCGAGCAGGTCGAGTGTGCCGGTCGTGACCGTTGAGGACAGCCGTGGATCATCGGCACGCCGGTCGCCGTCGGGCTCGCTGGTCGTGGGTGCTCCCAGCCGTGAGGTCGGGTAGGCCCAGTCCAATTGGGCGACCTTCGCCGTCGCGCCCCATGCGGCGTAGTACTGCCGCGCGCGGGCGAGCAGGTCGCGGCCGGCCTGCTCCAACCCGTGTGCGAGGTAGAAGCGGGCGGCACGTTCGGTGATGAGGGCGCGGTGCCACGGGCGCTGCCGGCCGGCGGTCTCGCGCCGGGCGGTGTCGAACGCGAGGGCGCCGGTGCGGAAGTCGCCGACCGCCCAGGCCCGCTCCGCCACCAGCAACCGCGTCAGGTGCCGGAAGTTGTCCGGCGCGTCCGCGGCGCGGGCGGCGAGCCATTGCGTCACCTCGTCCAGTTCGGACAGCAGACGGCCGCGTTCGTCACCGTGGCTGGCGCGCGCCTGCTCGGCGAGGGCCAACCCGCGCAGCAGGCGGGCCACGGCGGTGGGGTAGAGGCCCGGTACAGACGACAGCAGCGGCATCGCCGCCGCGGTGTGCTGCGACAGCAGCGGCATCGCCGCCGCGGTGTGCTGCGACAGGCCGACCGGATCGCCGAAGACCGCGGCGACGAGCGCGTGGCTGAGATGCGCGTGGAAGAGCGCCATCGGGTTGTTGGTGTACCTGTCGGTGAGGGCCACCTTAGGGGTTGTGGCGACGCTTTCGCCGCGCAGTACACCGGCCAGCCATTGGTAGCTGTCGAGCCACTGGCCGGTCTGCTCGTTGCCGGTCCGGCGCACGACGGCCAGCCCCGCCTCCATCTCGGCGACGAGGACGTCCAGTGACGGCGCGCAGTCCAGCAGGTAATGCACGGTCGGGTGGTAGGTGTAGCCGGCGTTGGCCAGGTCGCCCGCCGCGATCAGCCCTTCGCGGGCCCGCCCCGCGGCTCGGACCCCGTTCTCGATCGGCTCGAACCAGCAGCTCAGCAGAGCGAACCGCCGGCGGGCTTCGGAGGTGCCGGGCTCGTAGGCGCGGGCCTCGCCCAATGCCAGGACCCGGCGCACCGCCAGGTATCCGGCGGCGTGGTCGCCGCGCAGCGCCACCACGGCGACGGCGGCGGCGCTGGCAGGTCCGATGAGGGTAGGGCCAGGGCCGTGCTCGATCCAGATCCGCAGCGCTTCCAGGCTCAGCCAGGCGACAGTGGCGTGGCCGCCGGCGAAGTAGGCCGCCGGCTGGACCGCGTCGATCAGACGGGTCGTGGCCAGCAGTGTGGGTTCGGTGAGGTCGGGCCGAGCCAGATCATCGGCAGCATCGGTGCGGTCCAGCCACCGGTGCAGGCGGTCGAACTGGCGGTCGAGCTCGGCGGCGAGCCGGTCCGCCACCGGCACGGTGATGCCGAGCTCACGCAGCAAGTCGATGCCGAGCCCGATCGCGTCCGCAAATCGGTTCCGGTGGGTCAGGCTGCTCACCTGCACCGTCGTCGCGGCCGCACGGTCCAACGCGGTGGGACCCAGCCCTTCGATCGTGCGGTACTCCTCGTCCGCCTCATCCAGGCGCCCCAGGCCGTAGAGGGCGGCGTGGCGACCGGTGTGCACCGCGATCAGCGTGGCGGTCTCACCCGGTTCGATCAGCCGCAGCGCGGCGGCCAGCAGCGCGTTCACCAGCGCGTGGTCCCCGATCAAACCGGCCTGTTCGGCGGCGCGCCGCAGCAGCGCCACCACCCGACGTCGCTCGCCGGCATTGTCGATCGCGTCGACGACCGACAGGTACTGCTCGGCGGCGACCGCGTACAACTCCGGCACGCCGGCCAGCCGCCGGGCGGTGGCCAGCTGCAGGGTGCATCGCCGTCCCGGGTCGAGCTCGCGCAGGATCGCCTCGCGGATCCGGTCGTGGCGGAACCGCACCGCCTCGTGGGCGCCGGGCTCCATGACGAGAAGGCCTTCGGCGAGGGCAGGCGCCAGCATCGGTTCCACCTCGGCTGCGTGGGCGCCGGTTGCAGTCTGCAGCAGGCTCAGCTCGGCGCGCCCGCCCAGACAGGCCATCGCCTCCACCAGCTGCCGGGACCGCGGCGGTACGGTCTCGATGCGTGCCGCCAGCAGCTCGCCGACCTTTGACCGGCCCAGATGGGCGCGCACCGCGGCCGTGTCCCATCGCCATCCCGTGGCGGTCGCGGTGAGCACGCCGTCGCGGCGCAGGGCGTTCAGCAGCTCGACGGTCTCGTACGGGTTGCCGGACGTGTGCGGCCCGATCAGCTCGGCCAAACCCGCCGCCGCGGCCGGGGCCGCGTGCAGCATCTCAGCGACCATGGTGACGAGGCTCGGGACGGGCAGGTTGTCCAGTCGCAGGTGCCGCGCTCCGGCCTGGTCACGCCATCGGGACAGCGGCGCCGCCAGCGGATGCGCCGCGTCCCCGTCCTCGTCGCGGTAGGCGCCCACCAACAGCAGGCCCTCGACCGGTTCCTCGCCGAGCAGCATGTCGACAAAGCCGAGCGGGGTGGGGCCGGCCCACTGCAGGTCGTCGAGGAACAGCACCACCGGATGTTTCCGCGACGCGACCGCCCGCAGCGCCTGCACGCCCATCCGCTGCGCCCGGTTCTGCGCGGTCAGCGGATCCCCGGGATCGGGCGGCACGGCCAGCAGCGCGGCGAACTCCGGCACCACCGCGGTCAGTAGTCCGGCGTTCGGGCCGAGCGCGGCCAGGATCCGTGCGCGGACCTCGGTCAGCTCGGCCTCCGGCTCGGCCAGCAGCAGGCGGCCCAGCGCCCGAAACGCCTGGTGGACCCCGTTGAACTCGAGGTCGCGTCGGTACTGGTCGAACTTGCCGGCCACGAACCAGCCGCCCCGGCCGGCCACCAGTGGCCGCAGCTCGTCGACCAGCGCGGTCTTGCCCACTCCGGGTGTCCCGCCGACAAGCACCGCCCGGCACCGGCCCTCCCGCGCGTCCTCGAACGCCGCCTGCAGGGTCGCCAACTCGCCGTCGCGGCTCATCAGCCGCGGCGGCAGCAGCCGCAGCGGAACATCGTGCTCGCCGATGCGGACCGAAGCCGCCGTCGGACTCACCTGAACCTCCCGCACCCGCTCCAGGTCGTGAACCACGCCCTCGGCGGTCTGGTAGCGGTGGTCCGGTTCCTTCTCCAGCAGGTGCAGGATGATCTCCGACAGGGGCCCCGGTACCGCCGGGTTCACCTTCGCCGGCGGCGCCGCCACGCGCGCCAGGTGATCGTGCGCGAGGCGCAGCGGGTCCTCGGTACCGAACGGCGGGTCCCCCGTGGCCAGCTCGTACAGCGTCGCGCCCAGCGCGTAGAGGTCGGCCCGCTGGTCCACCGAGCGGCCGGTGCGCCCGGTCTGCTCCGGCGCCAGATAGGCCAACGTCCCCACGATCTGGGTGTGGTGGGTGAACTCCGGGCGGATCTCGGCGAACGAGGTCGCCAACGCGAAATCGACCAGACACGGGACACCGTCGGGAGAGATCACGATGTTGGCCGGGCTGATGTCGCGGTGCATCACACCCCGCCGGTGCATCCCCGCCACCGCCTGGGCCAACCCCACCGCCAGCCCGATCAGGACATCAGGCGGCAGCGGCTTGGCCAGCCCTACCAGGCTGGTGCCACCAACATCCGCCAGCACGATGGACCCCGGGTATCGGGGCGCCTCCAGCTGCGCCACCCCCGCGACATCGTGGAGCCGCTCCAGCATCGCCCGCTCGTGCCGCAGCCGGCGCTCGGCGTCCGGCCCCAGCGGCTCCTTACGGATGACCGTGCGACCAGTCAAGTACAGCCGACTCACGCGCGTGCGTTCGCTCTCGTGCAGTACCTCGGCCTGCGGATCTCGGCCCGGCAGCACCCCGCCTGCCTCCATCCGACACCTCCACGCACAGACCCCGCTCACACCGTGCCTACACCTGTTCGAGAGCGAAGGCGACCCTTCGTACGACCGCGACGCGGCTCAACCCCGCTAGCCGTTTCCGGCGCCGGCGCGCGCCCTCCGCCGGAGCTGTCGGCGCGGTGTAGCGGGCCGACCTGCGCCAATAGGTGGTCTGCCGGCCCTCGCGGCCGCCCGGCAGGATCGCCGCTCCGGTCGGTGAGAGTGAGGCTGGGGGCGGTCCAGCCGGAAGTGCTCCACGCATCCGGAGCAGGCCCAGGTCGTCGGGGGACAGGTCCGACGGGCGCTCCTGACCAGCCCGCCGTTGATCAGGACGTGCACGCTGTGTTCGTCAGCCCAGACGTGTGCACGTTGTCGGCCGCGTTGGGCCCCAGTCGGATCCGCTGCACGGCGGAAAGGCCGGTGAGCTGCCTGCCCGGGGCGATCACCGTGTCGAGCTCGACCGCGCCGGCAATGTGTGGCAGCACGGTGCCGGTAGCGCCATCCAAACTGCCCGCGGCCGCGGCTTCGAGGGCAGCGCCTGTGCTCTGCAGCGTGGCAGCGGCCGTCAGGGACTGCGGAGGCGCCGAGTCCGGACCCTTCGGCGCCGCAGAACAGGCCAGCGATTGTGATCAGTCGCGGCCTCCGCGTGTACCGGGTTCACAGTCGGGGCACAGCGGCGACGTGCAGCCGGTGCATGGCGGGACGTCGAGGGGTTGGACGCGGAAGTGGTCGGCGGGGTCGACGTTGATCGGCACCATGCGGTCGTCGAGCGACACGCGGACGCAGCTGGTCGTGGCGGTGAGGACGCCGCCCTCGATGTACCGCTGCAGCTGGGGGTCGAACACCTGGACCCTCTGGTCAGGCTGGTAGCGGCTCATGCCGCGGCGCTCCGTTCGCGTGGGCGGGGCTTGTAGCCGCGGAGTTCGCTCTCGTCAGCCGTCTGCCCTGAGCAAAGGGGCGCCCGTCCCAGGTGATGACGCCGACCTGAGCGAGCGGCTCAACAGCCTCGCCGGCGTTCCTGTCGGGGCGGACGACGAGGGATCCGCGGGCCTTGCCCCGCTCGATCCCGGGCAACGGCTCCTCGCCCCGGGCTGGCGCCACGACAGCGGCGTTGACGGTGGACACCTTGACGCGCTCGATGCGGGCGAGTAGCTGAGGCGCGCGCTCGACCAGCACGGGGATGACCTGCTCGTTCGTCCGACGATGTCGTCGACGTACTCGCCGTTGTCGGGGTCGCAGGCTCCCGATCGTCACCTGAACGTTGGACCCGGTAGGGACGCTGGCAACCTGCTCGTCGGAGACGCCGCTGATGGTCGTCCAGCTCATGCCGCGCCGCCTGCCTGGGCGCGGATCTGCGCGGCGGCGTACCGGAGCTCCGCCACAACCTCCCGGTCACCGGCGTTGTCCGACCAGTCGTAGAGGTCCTCGGCCTCCCGGAACCCGAGCGCCTTCATCGCGGTGGCCATCACGAGATGCGGGTGGTCGGGCTCGGAGACACCGGTCTCGGGGTCGTAGTCGCTGACCCCGACGAACGACTTCTCAGCGTCGATGCCCTCGCGGTAGCCGGACACGGCAGCGAGCGCGCCCGCCGTGCAGCAGGGCATCCCGGGCTCATACGGCTGGAACAGGGCCCCCGTCCAGTAGTCGCCGACCTCCAGGCCATCGGTCTCGATGAGTGTGGCGGCCTGGTCGATGAGATCAGCGACGTGTGCGGGTGACAGATCCCCGATGATCGATGTGTCGGGCGGTATCGTTGCCATTACGGGTTCCACTCAGGTCTCGGGTCAGTCGGCGCGGATTTGGGTCGCGTCGCGGGCAGGCGGCGGAGCCCTTTTTGCCACTCAGCGGGCCGGTCGGCCGATCTGGCCGATGTCGGCGATGAGGGCGAGTGTCGTCGCCGGAGCGAGGTACGTCCGCCCGGTGAGCGGCAATTCGCTGTACCCGCGAGCAGGAACATCAATTACCTGCTAGCAGGCACGCGCATGTTCCACAGTGCTGCTCGATGTAACCGACGTTCAGGGGAACGTCCGGACGAGAACGTGACATCCCCGCACTTCGGCGAGGGGTACGGGCGGGTGGTCAGTTGTTGCCGAGGAACGTGAGGACGGCCAGCACACGCCGGTGGCTTTCACCGGCCTCGGCGATGTCCAGCTTCGTGAGGATGCTGCGGACGTGCTTCTCGATCGTCCCCTCGGCCAGCCACAGCCGGTGGGCTATGCCGGCGTTGGACAGACCCTCGGCCATGAGCGCGAGCACTTCACGCTCCCGTGGTGAAAGGTGCCGAAGGGGATCCTCGACCCGGTGAGCGGCGAGCAGCTCCTGCACGAGCGCGGGATCCACGACGGAGGCGCCCTTGATGATCCGGTCCAGTGTGGAGAGGAAGTCCTCGACGTCGCTGACGCGGTCCTTGAGCAGATATCCCATCCGCTGCCCGCCCCTGAGCAGCTCGGTGGCCTGCTCGACCTGGACGTGGCCCGACAGGACCAGGATCGCGGTGTCGGGCAGCTCCTGCCGGATCGTGCGGGCCGCGTCCAAGCCCTCGGTGGTGTGCGTGGGCGGCATCCGGATATCGACGATCACGAGGTCCGGGCGCAGCCGCAAGACGTGGGCCATCAGCTCGGTGTGCGTGCCGTAACGCCCGACGATGTCGAACCCGGCCCCCGCGAGCAGGCTGGCCAGGCCCTCACGCAGCAACACGTCGTCCTCGGCCAACACCACGCGAGCGCCGCTCTCCGCCATGTCCACGATTATTGACCGGCCAACGCCCGGGTTCCACAGATGATCGCGGTCTGCCGACACGTCGGGTGGCGTTCGGGCAGGTCATCCCTGCGGTCGCCAGGGATCTCCGGTCCACTCGCGGGCGGGTGAAAATCGTCGGCCGCGCTCGCGACGACGCCGGCCGCTCCGTGGTGCCGATGAGTTCGTTCCGAAGTCTTGCAGGCCGGATGCGGCGTGGCGGTTCACACACCACATGCGACCGGCCCAGCGCGCCCACCGCAGGTAGGACGGCTCATACAGCTGCCACTGCGCGTTGCTGAGGCCCTCAGAGTTGGCCATGTTCAACGGGATGGTGCACGGCTGCAATTTCCCTGTGTCCTGCCAGCGCATCGTTGAGCAGGAGGACCCGTCATAAGCCGCCGCCTCCGGATCGGCATCGATACCGGGGAGACGTCCCCGGACGTCGTCGTCTTCGATGAGGAGGCCCGGCGCGCTCGTCACCACCAGGGCTCCCTCTACGCCCGGTAACCCGGCCGATGGCTTTACTGGTGCGAGTGGTGCACTGCGTTCGCTGGCACCCGGTACTCGGTGGCGAGCTGGGCGGGCAGGTCGTTGCCTGCGAATCGTCCGGGTGACCGTGATCGGTCAGCGCGACAGCGACGTGGGCAGCACCGAACCGGTCGACCAGCCATCCCAACTCGGCCGCGGCGGCGTCCGAACCGTCCTGCTCCAGGGCGAGCCGGACGGGGTCCTTGCGGCCGCCGGTGAGCACCACGGCGTGCCCGGCCAGCTCGTTGACCATCTCGTCCAGGTCGTAGACCGGGCGGCCCGTCTCCTGCCCGCGCAGCTGCGCCGAGGAGAGCGACCGGGGCAAGGCGCCGGTAGCCGGGCAGGCCGCGGGCCAGGAGCAGCAGCTGGGTGCCGGCCGGGTCCGGACGCCGTTCTGCGGGCCGGGTAGGTCCAGGCCCAGCTCGGAGCTGAAGTCGGAGTGGCAGTGCGGGTTCGAACCAACGGTGGCGAGCTGAAGCTGTTCACGCTCCCGAACGCCGTCGAGGCTAGACTTGACAGTCCAGTATTGCTTCGCAATAGTCGACTGGACCAGGCCGTCGCAGGTCTCCGTACGGGCGTCGTCGTCGACTGCACCGTCGGCCCGAGAAACCGCAAATAGGAGCTCAGATGCCCTCAGCGAGGGGCTTCACCCCCCGTCGTCGCGGCATGCGCGACTCACGACTGCCTCCCGTGCGCAACGACGCAAGTATGGACTACTAGGTCCAAATATGCGTGGCGGTCACGCCGGCGAGGTCGTGTGCCGGCTACACCATCGACCTCGCCCTCCAGGGTCTCGCTGGGCTGAAGGCCTGGGCCGCGTGTGGAGGCCGAGGCGGATCTCGCCGGCCAGCGGGCGGCTCGGCTGCCCGAGGGCCGGCGGCAAGAAGTTGCTTCTCCCGGGCGCGCACTTCCGAAGAGATCCAGTGAGCCCGTGACTCGTGTGGTCGAAGTGGGGTATCGGCTGGCGGCCGACTCCAGCCTTCAGGCGAACGAACAGGGGACCGGGCATGGTCCGACGGTCGTTTTTCATGAAATGACCGACCGGGTCGTTTCGCCGTATTAACGCGTCTGGTGTGACGCATAACGAGATACCAACTCCAGGTAGGAGAACAATGGGCATCGGAATAGGAAAAGCCAAAAGTTTCTCCGCGTTAGTCGCGGCTTTGGTGGCCCTCCTGGTGGTTTCCGCGACTTTGAGCTCCGGAGCAGGGGGCGAGAGCCACGAGCATGTCTCCGTGGCGGCGCAGTCGCCGTCGCCTTATCCGCAATCTCAACCACCCGCTGGTTTTCAGTCCAAGTACGCGGAAGTAAATGGCTTTCGTATGCACTACGTGCAGGGCGGCCAAGGTTCGCCTGTGGTACTGATCCACGGGTTCCCCCAGTCGTGGACCGAGTGGCGGCAGCAGATGGGCCCGCTCTCCAAGACCCACACAGTGATCGCCGTCGACATGCGTGGCACTGGCGACTCCCAGGTCACTGAGGGTGGTTACCAGGCAGTGCAGTTGGCCAAGGATGTGCATCAGCTGCTGAAGCAGCTGGGGCTCAACAACGGCATCCAGATAGTCGCCCACGATATTGGTGTGTGGGTCGCCTACGACTACGCGGCGCAATGGCCGTCGGAAGTGCGGCGCATGGCTGCATTTGAAGCTCCCATCCCGGATGACAGCGTCTACAGCTCCCCCGTTCTCAACGCCGACCCCAACAAGCCCGCGCCGTGGCACTGGGGTCTGTTCCAGCTGCCTCTCGCCGAACATCTCATCGCCGGTCACGAGCGCGTCCTCGTCGAGGATATGATCACTGAGTACCTGGCGGGCAACAAGTCGCCGTTCACTGCGTCGGACTACGACTTCTACGCCCACCTCCTGAAGGAGCCCGGCCGCACGACAGCCTGGATGAATGTCTACCGTCAGCTCCGCGCGAACATTCAGCAGAACAAGGAGTTCTTGGCTCAGGGCAAATTGAGGATGCCCATCCTTGCGGTCGGTGGCGAAGATTCCTTCGGTGAAATAATCGCCAACCAATGGCGTGACTACGCCGTGAACGTCCAGGGACGAGTACTGAAGAATTCGGGACACTTCGTGACGGAGGAAAAGCCACACGAAGTGACGGCCATGTTGCAGGTCTTCCTGCAGAAGTAGTTTTCACCGTCAAGGGATGAACCACGACGACCCCTGCAAACGGCGGAACCAATGACACGGGACGGGTCTGTTTCGGACGGTGCTCAGCGAGGAGAACACCATGACCGAAACCGAAAAGGGGACGCCGACGCACCGTGCAACGCGGGTGCGCATGGTCGCGGCATCGTCGTGCGCCGCGGCCGTCCCGACCCAGACTGCGGCCGCCCGCGCTGCCGCCATTGCTTCGGAGCCCGGCAGCAGGCGGGGCTCTGGACATCCGGCGGTGCCGTCGCGCTCGGCGCGTTCGTCGTCGTCATGAGGCGTACGCACCCCGCAGTGGCGGTGCAGGCCGGGACCGCGCGCGCGGCATTCTCCGCATCGATTGATCAGACCACTGCCCCGAAGCCTGGACCCCCCCGCCCGGCGAACTGCTGGCCGGCTACGTGATGCGACTCGCCCACAGCCTCGACGTCGTCCGCGCCGGCACACGCATCCCTGTACTGGACTGGCTCTTGCCCGCGGCAGCCCGCTACTGCCCCGACTGCCTCACCGGAGACGGGACCCGGTGCAGACGGACCACGGCGGCGTGAAAGGCCGACTCGAGACTGCCCGCCGTCTTCGCCTGACCGCACCACCACCCCTTCCTCGAACACCTCTGCCCAGAATGCCAGCGACCGATCACCAACCGCTTCGGACACCTGATTACCGGCTCTTCGCAGTCAAGGGTGTGAGGCTCGCGGTGCAATCCGTCCTTCAATCGCTTCGCGAAGTCGACGGGACTCGCAGCGCTCTCGAGGACCGACTCCGAACAATCGCCACGAGATCAGAAACACTGCTCCGAGCAGGCACCGACATCGCGGACTCACTCTCCGCGTGAATCAAGATGGACCTTGATCAGGCCGATGATGTGGCCGAAGTTGAGATTTGATGCCAGCGCCGTCAGGTCTCCCTTTGCAAGCTTCGCCACGGCCACCTGTGTAGCTCCGAGGGCGTGCGTGTAGGGGCCGACCCCGAGGCTGACCCGGCGGACACCGATCGTCTGGAGTTCTGCGAGGGTAGCCGTATCCTGCGGGCTGCCGAGGACGTTGACCGGCTTGGGGGCGACAGCCCTGATGACTGCGCTGATGGAGGCCATGTCCGGCAGGTTCGGTGCGTAGAGGACGTCGGCTCCTGCCTCCGCGAAGGCCGAGAGGCGGCGGATGGTGTCATCGACGTCGGAAATCCCCCACAAGAAGTTGTCCGTACGGCCGGTCAGAACGATCCGTCCGTGCGCTGCTGCGGCGGCCGCCTCGATGCGGCGGACCGCGTCATCGAAGTCACGAATCGGGTTGGAGGGGTCACCAGTGGTGTCCTCGACTCCGATGCCGGCGAGACCGCGGGCAATGGCAGCGTCGACAGTGGCCCGGACATCTTCGGGAGTCTCGCCGTAGCCGTCTTCAAAGTCGCCGTTGATCGGCAGTCCACTCACGGACGTGAGTAGGGCGGCATGGTCGAGGTGCGTGTCCCGGCTGACGGCGTGGATGCCGTCGATCCGGCCCAGTGTCGCGGCGAGAGCCGCTGAAGAGGTCGCGATGGACTTGAACCCGGCCTCCTTGAAGAGCAGGGCCGTCGGGCCGTCCCATGCGTTGGGCATGATGAACGTGTCGGGGCCACGGTGGAGTTCGGCGAACTGTTCGTAGCGTGCCTGGGCTGCAATGTCAGACATCGCGTAGCTGTCCCTTCTAAGATGTGCAAGATTCTTGGTCGACGACGGAGAATCGGAAGATCTTCAGTTTTCGCCGCAGTGTCATCATGTCAGCTTCAGGCTCGTGTCTCGACCCGCGTCTGAAATTCCCTCGCGGGCGGGCAGATCAACAGCATGGGATGACGGTGAGGCTCGTCAGGATCACTCAACGTGCTGGGCTGTTCCCGATTGCGTCGATGTGCGGGTTGCGTGCAGCGATGACAGTGAACAGAGCAGCGAGGAGGGCGAGTCCGCCGTATCCGAGAGCGATCTGCGGTAGCGAGAAGGTGTTGGAGAGTTGGCCGGCGATGAGGGCGGGGATCGTCGCACCGCTGTAGCTGAGGAGGTAGATGACGCTGAAGGTCGGTGCCCGGTCGGCCAGGGTGCTGCCGTGCAGCAGGGCGCGGGTGGCGGCGCTGATGGCGATGCCTTGAGAGGCGCCCGCGACGATGGTCGCGACGATGAACAACACCAGGGTGCCAGTGGCGATCGCTGTGACGATGCCGATCATTCCGGCCAGGAAGCCGATCATGCCGACACGCTGGGCGGTCGCGGGTGTGAAGCGGCCGGCGAGGGGAGCGCCGAGAACGCTCGGACCCATGTAGGCGGCGAACACCAGTCCGACACCGAGCGGGCTGCGAGTGTGGAGCTGATCTTCGACCAGCGCGGGCACGAACGCTTGATAGAACGCACCGGCCGCCCAGGTCGCTAGGAGAACCGCGGCCGTGACCGGGAGCAGACTCCTGATCCGGGCCGGCACGGAGACCCGGGGGCGCAGCGATCGCCACGCCCCCGGCATCCAGGTCACGGTTTCCGGACTGACGGCGATCAGTGCCACGGACACCAGGAGGAGGACGATGACGACCAGGAAGATGAGGTCGCGCGGCCAGGGGCCGAACTGGACCAGGGCGCCGGAGGCGATGGCGCCGACGGCCAGGCCGAGCATGACTGTCTGGCTGGACGCGACGGAGGCCAGCCAGGCCGGCCGAGCCGGTGCGGCGTCCACGATGTAGGAGGTGAGGCTGCTGCTCGCCAGGCCGGCGCCCAGGCCCATCAGGAGCCGTCCGGCGATCAGGATGCCGATCTCGTGCACGTTCAGTAGCAGCACGCAGCCCGCAAGGAGCAGGATGAGGCTGGCGATCGAGGTGGGCCGTCTGCCCAGATGATTGGACAGTCGCCCCAGCACCAGCAGTGTGGCGAGAGTGGCGACGGAGTAGGCGACGACGGTCATCGAGATGCCGGCGTTGGTGAACCCGTCCTCGGCCCGATAGATGTTGAACAGCGGAATCGTCGAGCCCACCGCGGCAAACGCGGCCACCAGGGAGACCACCGCAGATATGAAGGCCAGCCGGAGCGTTCTGCCCCGGCTGGCCATGTTGGTCACTGGTGCCATGCTGTGCATCGACCTGCGCCTTTCACGTGTCAAGGACCCTTCTGGGCTTTTGTGTGACGCCTTCCCGAGTGCGCCCCCTGCCTTGCTCCGGTCTCCTCATTCCCTCCGGGCGAGGGTCACGAATCGTGCCGCCACCGCGGCGAGCACGGCGGAGGCAAGGACGATGAAGCCCGCCGTGAGGAACACCGTCTGCAAGGTTGTCGACGAAACAAGGATCGCGCCGAGGCCAGACCCTGCCGCCAGGGCTATCTGAAGGTTCGTCACATTCACTGCCGACGCGGCCTCCGGGGTTTCCGGGGCCGCATCGAGTATCCAGACCAGCGTTCCCGGGTTCACGATTCCCCGGAACAGACCCACAGCACGAGCAACAGGCCAGCCAGCCAGGGCAGGGTTGGATCCCTTTTATTGGTCTCGGCCGGAAGCGCAGGTGCACAGTGCTGGCCGTGCCGAGGCCACGGGGACCTTGCGTGTGGATCACCTGTGGCTGCCCCGCTCCGGCCATACCTGATCAACGAAGTCCGGGCATGTCTCAGACGGGCGATGCAACGCCCGTTGAGCGCGCCGCCGCCGCGTCCGATGGACTGGACTGTCAAGTCCATCTGACGATGGTCCGGGAGCCGAAGTCGATCATTCCTGAAGCGACCGACCCGGTGGAGACCTTATGGAGCGGAAGTGCTCGAGTCGTGAGCCTTCTCCCGGGCTAGCCGCACGGAACCATCTCTGATGACGGCCGTCGTTACCTCGAACTGATCAGCACCGGGCCGTACGGGGCAGGCCCTGGCCGCAGGAGCGCTTGCTGTCGAATGCGCGGCGACACCCCGCTTCCTCAATAACTGGACCGGAAGACCGGATGCTGACGGATATGATGCGTACTGTCAAGTCCAGTTACCGAGTGCGGATGCTGGTCTCGAAGATCCTGGCTTGCGTGGCCATCTTGCGGCCCCCACGCCGTCTGTGGCCAGCACGCTCCCGGACGTCACGCCCCCGGGCGGCGTCACGGCCAGACTTGACAGTCCAGTAGACCTCGCCAATAGTCGGCTGGACCAGGCCGTCGCAGGCGTCCGCACGGGCATCGCGTCGACTGTTCGTCGGCGCGCAGAGATCTCAAAGCTGAGGTCAGCTGCCCACAGCGGGGCATTCGCTGGCCGTCGTCGCGGCGTGTGCGACTCAACGGGCGATCGCGAAGGACTGGACTATCGTGTCTGATAAAGCCTGCCATGGCATCAGAGTGTGGCGGCGAGGACTGGATGCAAGGGGAGGTGCCGGATGAAGGCGGTTGTGGTGACGGATCAGGCCGTGGGAACGGCCGGGATGACGCTGGTGGAGCGGCCGGAGCCGAACGCAGCGGGGAACGACGTCGTCGTTGAGGTTCATGCGTCGGGATTCACGCCGGGTGAGCTGACGTGGCCCGGGACCTGGACGGATCGCCTCGGCCGCGACCGGACACCGTCGATCCCTGGGCACGAGCTGGCCGGAGTGGTCAGCGCTCTCGGCTATGGCACGACGGGGCTGTCGGTGGGTCAGCGGGTGTTCGGGCTCACGGATTGGACTCGCGACGGCACGCTGGCGGGGTATGTGGCCGTCGAGGCGCGTAACCTCGCGCCGCTGCCGGGCGACGTCGACTTCACGGTGGGCGCGAGCGTGCCGATCTCGGGTCTGACCGCGTGGCAGGGGTTGTTCGTGCACGGCCGCGTCCAGGTGGGGCAGAGCGTTCTCGTGCACGGTGCGGCCGGTGGAGTCGGTTCGATGGTGACGCAGCTCGCGCGTGAGGCGGGTGCCTACGTCATCGGCACGGGACGTGCTGCCGACCGTCAGACGGCGCTCGACTTCGGCGCGCAGGAGTTCGTCGACCTCGAGAATGACGCCCTCGAAGACGTCGGCGGAGTCGATCTGGTGTTCGATGTCATCGGCG
Organism: Pseudonocardia sp. OZ21; assembly: GCF_059359135.1. Taxonomy (NCBI): domain Bacteria; kingdom Bacillati; phylum Actinomycetota; class Actinomycetes; order Pseudonocardiales; family Pseudonocardiaceae; genus Pseudonocardia; species Pseudonocardia sp. OZ21. Next base: position 18,570 of record NZ_JCADBN010000030.1, on the reverse strand, counting down.
GCGACATCGGGAAGCGGTCCGCAGGCGTGATCCGACCCGGAGGAACGCTGGTGACCATCGCCGGCCCGGCCGAGGCTCGGCCCGCGGACGGCCTGGCGATCGACTTCGTCGTCGAGGCCGATCGCGTCCAGCTGAGTGAGATCGTCCGGCGGGTGCGGGACGGACGACTGCGGACGAACATCGGCAACGTCGCGGCCCTCGACGATGCCGTCGCCGCCTTCAACGCGACCGAGCGGATCAAGGGGAAGACGATCATCCGCGTTCGTCCGTGAGGACTCGGACGGCGAGCGGGCCGACGTCGAGTTGCTGCTCGAACGCTACGCGGACGACGGCAGCGAGGAGCCGCGCCGGCCGCCGTGAATGCGCGCGGCGCTCGACGAGCCCGAGCGCCTGGCGCTGCTGCACATGTGCCCGATCCTTCGTCAGCCGGCCTGCGGTTGGCGGCCGAGGAGGCGGTCGCACAGGACCGCCACGGAAGGAGTTGACCGTGCTCGCTCTAGGTGGACCACGACGCCCCGGCCAGGTTGCGGCTCGGTGAGACCGCAGATCCGGTCCCCGCGTCCGACGAGGTGCTCGTCGAGGTACGTGCGATCTCGCTGAACCACGGCGAGCTGCGCGGCGCGATCTTCAACTACGGCGAGCTGCGTGGCGTCGCCAACCAACCGGCGGGTTACGTGCCGGGCTGGGACGCAGCGGGCGTGGTGCGCACCCCCGCAGCCGACGGCTCCGGGCCGCCATCGGGCGCCCGGGTCGTCACGTTCGGACCGTCGGGTGCGTGGGCGCAGCTGCGGGCCGTCCCGGTCGCCGAGTTGGCGGTCGTGCCCGACGATGTGGACCTCGGCGCGGCCTCGGCGCTTCCGGTCGTCGGGGTCACGGCGCTGCGCGCGCTTCGCCGGCTCGGGTTCGTGACGGGGCAGCGGGTGCTCGTCACCGGGGCGTCCGGCGGCGTCGGACGGTTCGCGGTGCAGCTGGGAGCGGCAGCCGGGGCGCACGTGATCGCGTCGGTCGGTAGCGCGGCGCGCGGCGAAGGACTCGCCGAGCTGGGAGCGGCCGACGTCATCGTCGGGCTCGAGGGCGTCGAGCCAGGGCTGCACGGCGTGCTCGACAACGTCGGAGGCCCTCAGCTCGCCGAAGCGTTCGCTCTGCTCGCGGTGGGCGGGTCGGTGCAGTCCATCGGCGCCACGTCCGGCGAGCCCACCGTGTTCGAGCCGTACGCGACCGTCGGAGAGCTGCGCAGCCTGCAGTCGTTCATGATGGGCGCAGAGCTGGCCGGGGACCTCGTGACCCTCCTCGGGATGCTCGCCGAAGGCCGCCTCGACCCGCAGATCGGCCTGCGCGGGGACTGGAAGGACGTCGCGAGCGCAGTGGAGGCACTCTTCGCCCGCCGGATCGCGGGCAAGGCCGTGCTCGACGTGAGCTGACCGGTCACGCCGAGATCCGCCATGGCTCGCGCGGCAGCGCAGCGCCGTGATGCAGCTGCCGCCACTGGGTTGGGCTCACACCGTAGGCGGCCCAGAACCTCCGGGCGGCTCAAGACATGGAGGTGTGAATGAAGGCAATCGTGGTGACCAATCAGGCGTGGTGACAGCGCTCGGGTGTTCGGGCCGGTCGACTGGACCCGTGATGGCACGCTGGCCGAGTATGTGGCTATTGAGGCACGCAATGTCCATGGACGCGGTGCTGTCATGGACCTTTGACGACAAGACCGTCCGCCTGCCTGCTACGCGGATCCAGCCCATGGCCTCGGCCGACGTCGCCCAGGCCGCGGCCGAGGTCTGCGTGAGAGCCCCGCTGCGGGGCACCCGCAACGTCGCCGGCCCCGAGGTCTTCACGCTCGACGAGCTGGGCCGGATCACCCTGGTCACAACGATGGCGCGCCGGTGACGTGTCGTGGCCCACCGTCGGTCATTCCGTGAGCGCGGCTTCGCCACGCAGCCAGCGTCGGAGCAGCTCCTTGCGCACCTTGCCGTTGGCGTTGCGTGGCAGTGTTTCGACACTCTCCAGGCGGGAGGGCAGGTACCACTGCGTCATGCCCTGGTCGCCGAGGTACTCACACAGCTCATCCAGGGTGACCGGGGGCGAGGTCGCTGAGACGATCACCGCACACGCCAGTTCGCCGCCGTCGTCGGTCGGGTAGCCGACCAGGGCGACGTCCGCGACGCCGGGATGGCCCAGCAGCACGGACTCGACGTCGTTGACCGGGATCATGAACACCCCGCCGATCCGGTCGGCGGCGCGGCCCATCAGCTTGACTCCGCCGCATCCGTCAGGCGCGGCGAGGTCTCCGGTGTCGTACCAGCCGTCACCCTGCTCGGCGATGACCACGACCTTGCCGGTGTCACGGCCCACGGTCGCCAGGCATACGCCCCCGCCGCGGACGAAGCCACGGCCGGGTTGGTCGCGGGTGATGTCGGTGTCGGACCGCAGGTCGATCTCCACGCCCTTGCACGGGCGTCCGTCGCTGTGCGTGGCCCACTCCGGCGGGTCCTCCTCGCGGGTCCGCGTGATCAGCCCGGTCTCGGTCATTCCCCACCCGGCCTGCAACGGCACCCCGAACACCCGCCGGGCCTGCGAGACCAGCGGCCGCGGAATGGTGGTGCCGGAGCAGACGAGCGCGTGAAGCGCGGGCACGCGCTGCGGCTCGCCGTCCCGGGCCGCGATCACGTCCTGGATGAACGTCGGCGCGGCAAGCATGATCGTGGTGCCGGTCTCGGCGAGTATCGCTGCACCTCGCTCGCCGGACCAGGAGTCGAGCAGCACCCTGCACGCCCCGCTCCACAGGGAAAGCAGCGTGCTGCGATACGCAAGCGTGTGCATCAGCGCATGAGGCGTGAAAATCACGTCCGACTGCCCGACTCCCGGCTCCCCCAGACCAGCCATACCGGCGTGCACCGTGTTGTGGCTGTGGAGCGCGCCTTTCGGCTCGCCCGACGTGCCCGAGGTGAAGAAAAGTATGGCCACCCGGTCCGGGTCTTCGGATGCATCATCCAGCGCGACCGGGTGGCGCTGCTCCCACGGCGTGTCCTCGAAGAACGAGCCGAACTCGGTCTCACCGTCCTTCGCCGTGCCGATCACCACCCGGTGGCGCAGCTCGGGCAGCCGCGGCGCCATCTCGCGCAGTGCCGCGGCGTGGTCGAACCCGTCCCACTCGTCCACCGTGACGCAGACGTTCGCGCCCACTCGGGCCAGCATTGGTTCCAGCTCGCGAGGCCGTATCGTGGTCATGATCGGTGCCAGCACCGCCTGCAGCCGCATCGCTGCCAGCAAGAGTGCGCCGGATTGCCACCAGTTCGGTAACTGGAACGCCACCACCTGACCCGGCCGCACGCCCAGTTCGTACAGCGCTCCGGCGAACCGCTCGACGTAGTGGGCGTAGTCGGCGTAGCTGAGCTCCACCGAACACAGCGCAGCCCCCACGGCGCCGGCCCGATAGGCCCTGATCGCGGTGGCATCAGGGCTGTGCTCACGCCACCGCCGCAGATCTCCGATGGGCCCGGAGTCGCGCCACACGCCCGCTGCGCGATACTTCTCCGCGGTTGCACAAGACGGTCGAATCGCGAAAATCGACATCATCAAAGCCTCCGACATCCTTAATGGGACCGTATCCGACACTGAAATATGGTCGACGGACGTGAGGAAACACCTGCACGAGCCTCTCGCCGTGGTCCTGTGGATACGGGTCAATTACACCTACACCTGCCGAGCTCGGTGTGACGAGGGATGGCCGCGTCCCGCGATCCGTCGCCATCTCCGTTCGGCGTCCGGACTTCCCAAGGTCGGCCTCCTCATCCAAACGCATACCAACTCTGGCGTAGGGAAGCATCGTTCGCATGCTTGTAGAACCAGCGCGCATCTCGGCGAGCCGAACAGCGATCCCATCGCAGCCCGGCGGCCGGCGAGGTCGCGCCGGCGTGTACCTCCACGAACCGATCAGCTGGCCAAGTTAGTTACGTCCGGCCATGACGCCGTCGTCAACGTCGACGGTGGCGCCGGTCATCCAGCTTGCCTTTTCCGAGAGCAGAAACGACACCATGTTCGCGATGTCTTCCGGGGTGCCGATCCGGCCAAGTGGATGAGGTTCAGCGCAACGCGACGGCCCCGAGCAACACAGCCGATGAACTCACGCCTATCGGACACCTCCCGCTGACGCATAGACCGACAGCTAGCGCATGTGCCCTAGGCCGTCCCAGCTAGCCCCTGTCGCTATCAGGCACTGGCCGTCGACACCAACACCGGCCGGGCCATGTCGCGCCCGGCGCTGTCGGGCCGCGCAGGGCGAGGTTCTTCTGTGCTGCTTCGAGCACGTTGACCGTGAACGGTCGCGACTCGACAGGCGGGCAGACCTTCGACCGCCGGTCCAGCGACACCAGAATCAGTGGCGGGTCGAGGACACCGCGGTGAATGCGTTCACCGTGACCCTCGTCGTGAAGTGCCCCAGACATCGCCGGAATTCTCGCGAGTGGATCGGCATCGGCCTGTCCCTCCTGACATGATCGCCGCGCTTGTCGAGGCGCCGGTTCTGGTTCGTAGCGACTCGTGCAGGTGCCTCCGACAACGGACGTCGAGCACGCTGGCTCACGAACTGCCGGTTGTGGACGCCACCTCGGTTCTCTCGAGCGGGTGCGGGCGGATCACGGTCGAGGCGCGCGGCGCGACCGGCGTTGCTCAAGCTCGTCGGGGCTCACCGGGATCAGCATCGGCTGGCCGGGAACGCAGAACATGGTGACGACGAATCGGGTCTCGACATCGGTGAGATTGTTGCCGTCCTGGTAGTGGATCACGTCGCCGCCCGGCTCCCAGAACGTCTCGCCGGTGTGCACAACGCGCTCGGGCTCGCCCTCGAGCTCGAAGACCATCTCACCCTGGACCACGTAACCGAAGGCGGGGCCGGTGTGCCGATGGGGCGGGTTGCCGGCGCTTCCCGGAGGCAGTTTGACGAGGAGGGTCATCACTTCGGAAGAATCGGGCAGCGGCGGGGTCGGAACCGAGCTGACGACCTCGAACTCCGGTGGGGGAGTCGACGAATTCACGACTTCGATGTAATGCGAGTGCTTCATGGTCATGAGTTGCTCCCAACTCGTTCGTGTGATGTCCTGGCATCGTCGGCACGTCCTTGAGACGGGACGACATGCCTCGTCCGTGACAGGATTCTCTGACGGCCCAAAGGCGCTCGATGCGGTGCTGCCTCTCGTGGAGGGGTGCGCCGGTCCGAAATCTCGATTACATGAAATGCGGTGGTATTTCCCAACCGACGGCCTGTTCATGTGAGGCTTGAGCGTGGAAACCCGATCTTCCGTGATATGGGCGGTTTTACCACGTGGCGGTGATCGTCGACGCCGTGCTGAAGAGGGGGTCCATCGCGGAGAGCTGCCGTGGCGGATACGTGTCAGGCGGGCTGTCGTACCGCCGTCCCAAGGGCATTGTCGATCACGTAGCGCCAGCGTCCATCCGCACCGCGGCGCACGATGTCGCTTGCCGAGCCTTCGAGGTGCACGTGCTTGCCGTCGGGGCCTGTGCCATCGATTGACCAGTCCAGCACGATTTGGGCGATATCGCCGGCAACGAACACGTGGCGCGTCTTGGCCTCCAGCGGCAGGCCCAGACTGAGGTCGTGCTCGAGTTCGGCAGCGATCTCGCCGGGTTCGGTGACGGTTCGCCCGTCTCTCGCGACGAACGCGGCCCCGGCTCGTAGTGGATCATCATTGCGCTGACCTTGCCGGAGTTGAACCGTTCAACCAGCGACGCGGTCATGCCTTCGGGTTCGATGGGGAGTGAATAAGACTCGGACATTCCGGTCTCCTGTTCATGTTGGTTGAACTGCGATGCGGCGATTACGACTCAGCGCACAATCGGTCTACCCAGGGCGGGATGCGGACCTCGTCGAACGGTCACGACCACGATAACTAGACTGACTGTTCCAGACTATGGCATCGAACAGGCGGCTCACAGGAGGGTGACAAGTGGCGCACACCACATCGCCCCAGTCGTCCTCGAGTCAGGGTGCGAGGCATCCCCGGTGGCCGCGCACCCACCCCGATCACCCGCCTCACCATGGGATCCAGCGTCCGCCTGCCAGCAACGGCGAGGCCCCGCGCATGCACCCCTAGGGATCGGCGATGCTCCGATTCGATCATCCGCCCCAGTCGGATCTCAGGTTTGCCCGAAAAGCGGTGCCGCTCTGCTGGACTAGTGCCACGGATTACGGCCTGAAAGTGGACCGGATAGTCTGTGTGCTGGTTCGCATTCGATCGATGCCGAGAGATGATGCCGCGGAGGAGGCTCCGCTGCGGACTCACCGGGGCACGGTGACGCGCGAGCTGATCGTGCGTGCTGCCGCCCGCATCGTCTGCAGCCGTGGTGTTGCGGGAACGAGCCTCGAGCAGGTCCTGACCGCGTCGAACGCCAGTCGCTCGCAGGTCCACCGCTACTTCGTGATCGAGGCAGTGGTCGACTTCCAGGTGAACCCCGTGCTCGCCCGCCAGCGGTCGCTGCTCGCCCGGGTGGACTCCGTCAGTGGTTGCGCGAGTGGGCCGATGTCTTCGTGGCTATGAACCGAACGCAGGATGGAGTCGGCCTTTGCCCGATCGGTGCACTGGTCGGCCAGCCGGCCGAGCAGTCCAGCGCTGCAAGGGCCAAGCTCGAGGACGCATTCCGGACGTGGGAGTCCTACCTCGCCGCCGCACTTCGCCGAATGCAAGAGCGCGGCGAACTCGACGCCGCGGCCGACCTCGCCGAACTTGGCACCGGCGTCATGGCGGCACTGCAGGGCGGGCTGGTGCTGGCCCACACCGGGCGTAGCGAGCAGCCGGTGCGGACGGCCTTGGGTCTGGCCCTCGACCGGGTGGCGCTCGCCGCGGCGCCTGCAGGCCATGTCGAGCTGAAGTCGGGAAAAGGTTCATGATCAGGACTCCTGCTCCGGGCAACCACGAGGGCGAACGAGCCGTACGGTGACGGGTCGGCGTCGAGGACGGCGGGCTCCACACCTGGCCGCGCACGACCGTGCGCGGGAGGTCTGGGTACACGCTGGTCGCGGCCCAGCGGAGCACCTATTCGCGCGCGAGGCCGCCGACCCCCGGACGCCCTGCCCGCGGTCGGCGTGCGCATCTTTACAGCAAGGCCACCGCGGACGACCAGGCCGCGACGGGCGCGACCGCGGGGCGGCTCACTGCGCCGGCGCCCGACAGGCTGGGAGTGTCGGCCGATGCAGCGGCCTACGGCTGCGGCCCGGCCCGTTCATGGCCGAGGTGCACGGCGCCCTCGCTGCTGCTGGTCGTCTCTCTAGTTGTCCTCCGCTTCCGCGGACGGGGGCCGGACGAATGCCGGGTGTGGCGATTTCGCCGCGCTGATGACCAGCCGGAAAGGAGGGCGTCGTCGTACCAGGAGCAGCGCGCTCGACGCGCGCCTCAGCCCGGTCGGAGAGCGGTTTTCTCGCTGCGGAACGCGTCCGGCACGGCTGCCGTGGCCACCACCAGTACGAGCGAGAACCAGCACGTCGATCGTTGCGGGAAGGACGGGGAATGAATGGGACAACGGACAACGTCTTCGACGTCGTCATCATGGGTGCCGGCCCGGTGGGGCAGACCGTCGCCGGCCGGGTCCGAGCTGCGGAGCTCAAGGTTGCGGTGGTAGAGCAGGAATTGGTGGGCGGTGACTGCGCGTACTGGGGTTGTATCCCCAGCAAGGCGATGCTGCGGCCGGTCATCGCCCTCGCGGATACCTGCCGTGTCGACGGCGTGCGGGATGCGGTCTCCGATCCGCTCAACGCAGCCCGCGTGTTCGGGCGTCGCGACCGCTACGTGGCCAACTGGGACGGCGACTGCTGGGCGCACTGGGTCAAGGAGATCGGTGCGGAGCTGTTCCGCGGGCATGCTCTCGTGGTCATCGGCGGTTGTACGCCGACGGCTATGTGTCCTTGCTGATGTCGGTGATTCCAGGTAATCGCTGAAGAAGCTGGGAGTATCCATGTCCGTCGTCCACGCTCACCACATCGAGGACCCGAACGCGGCGACACCGCCGCCGCAGATCGAGGTTGTCGGTTCGGTGCCGACCCTGCCGGTTCCCGACCCCCGAAGCGATGACGCTCCTCGTCACCCTGCCTCCGGGGAGTGCCGGTTCTCCGCCTCACCGGCACACCGGACCCGCCTTCGGCGAGGTCCAGGGCGCGAGATGATCTCCGAGCTGGAGGGCGATCCCAGCGTGTGGTGCATGCCGGCGAGACGTTCTGGGAGCCGGGCGGCGACGTGATCCACTACCAGGACGGCAACAACCTCGCTGACGCCGAGACCAGGTTCGTGGTCACCATGTTCGGCGTCGCCGGCCAGCCGATGCTGATCCCGGTGACCGCCGAGGAGCTCGAAGAGCGCAAGCCCCGCCGCGCCCTGCAAGCTCGCCGCCGCCAGAGAAGTCGACTCCGACAGGAAAGCCCACGCCACTGCGTCAGGTCCGGATCTCCGTCCCATCAACGGCACGGATCCCCAGAAACCGTGATCGACCGTTGTTCAGGGCTACATGACGTGCGGCAGAGCATCTTGTCGGCCGGACATGCTTGTCGATCTGCGAGAGGTAGCCAGCGCGAGTCTGGCGTTCAACGTCCAGCACATCGAGCCACCGGTCGAGCAACCCGTTGACCGCATCCTCCGTACGAGGATGGCGCCGCTCGTCGACGTGATTGAGCAACCGGGTCAGGACTTTGTCCGCTTCACGTTCGGTTTCCCTCTGGGTCGCCCGCGCAGGGACGGTCTTGCGTAGCCACATCTTCCGGTGAGCTGGTCGACGCTGGCGTACACCCTCACCCGAGCCGACCCGCTCGGAAGCCGGTCGATACAGCCGCGCTGGCGCGCCTGGGACGATCTCGACAAGGCCACGACGAGCACGGTACGAGTGCTACGGCTTCCCGTGCGCTCCGCAGAGCCCGCCTGCACGATGCCGTGCACACCGCATGCCGAGACGCCGCTTCGCCCCGTGCCTCGGACGGCCGGTGGTCCGTCGAGGACGCCCTGGTGGAGATCAGCCGGGGCAGCGCACCACGACCGTGGGCTGGGTGCGATGGAGCCCGGCCGGTGTGGTGATCCGGCCGCTCGACTCACCCGTGGAGGTGCCCAGTCAGCTGCTCGTCACCCCGGGGGAGGCCTGTCTCCGCGCGCTCGTCGCGGCGTTCACCTGAGCCTGCAGCGTCACTCGGCGATGAGAGCCGCCGCCCGTTCCGCGATTGCGCAGACCGTCGCGTTGGTGTTCGCGGAGACGACCGACGGCATCACGGACGCGTCGGCGACCCGGAGCCCGTCGAGCCCGCGCACTCGCAGCTCCGAGTCGACCACGGCCATGTCGTCGATCCCGATCCGACAGGTACCCGCGTAGTGGAAGTAGGGCATCAGGCTTCCTCGTAGGTACGCCCGGACGGCGGCCGGGTCGTCGGGGTCCGACACCGCGGGTGCCTCCTCGCCCCGCCAGGGGGCGAGCGCCTCGGCACACCCGATCTGCCTGGCGAGGCGCAGGCCCGCCGTCATCGTCTCGACGTCGCGGTCGTCACCGAGATAGTTCGGGTCCACGAGCGGGACGGCCTCGGGATCGGCGCTTGCGAGCCGCACCGACCCTCGGCTGCGCGGAGTCATCGCACTGAACATGATTGAGTACCCGTGAGCCATGTCGGTGCGGACGGCCGGATGGAAGGGCCGGCTGAGGAAGAGCATCTGCAGGTCCGCGTCGCCCAGAGCGGGGTCGCTGCGGACCAGTCCCATGGCCTCGCCCGGGGGGTTGCCCGGCATCAGCGGCACCGGGCGGGAGGCGCTGTAGCTCACCATCGCCGCCGGATGGTCGTGGAAGTTGGCCCCGACCCCGGGAAGGTCGTGCAGGACCTCTACGTCGACGTCGTGCAGGTGATCCGCCGGCCCGACACCGGAGAGCAGCAACAACTGCGCCGACCCGATCGTCCCCGCGGTGAGCACCACCTCCCGCGAGCACTCCGCGAGGATCACCGTGCCGTCCAGCGAGTACTCCACCCCGGTACAACGACGACCGTCGAACCGCAGCCGGTGCACCACAGCGCCGGTGACCACGTCCAGGTTCGGCCGGTCCAGCACGGGGCGCAGGTAGGCATCGGCCACGCTCTGCCGCACCCCGTCGACGATCGTGTTGTCGCAGCGCCCGACACCTTCCTCCAGGCCGCTGCTCACGTCCGTCGCCGCTGGACACCCCGCTTCGGCGGCCGCGTCGAGGCACGCGCTGATCAGCGGATGCGGCTCGGGCGGTGGTGATACGACCATCGGTCCGTCCGTGCCGCGGACGGCCGGATCCCGCCCCGCCGCGCGTTCGCTGCGCCGGAAGTAGGGCAGGAGGTCGTCGAACTCCCACCCCTTTGCCCCCATCGCCGCCCACCGGTCGTAGCTCGAGCGATGCCCGCGCAGGAAGTTCAGCCCGTTGATGGCCGATGAGCCCCCCAGGGCGCGTCCGCGCGGCAGAACGATCGATGAGCCCAGGAAGGCCTGCTCGGTGGACGGGGTGCACCAGTCGGCGGAGCTGCCAAGCAGGGCGAGCCAACCAGCCGGGCTCGCCATGGCCGACAGCTGATCACGTCCTCCGGCTTCGACAAGAAGCACGCGGACGTCGTCGTTCTCCGATAATCGAGAACCGATCACGCAACCGGCGCTCCCGCCGCCCACGACAATGAAATCATATCCGGAACCCGTTTTTGCTGTTCTCACAACCTCATCCTCGCAAGATCGAAGCGCGATGGGTGCGCCGTTCATCGTCCAGCACCACAATGGTGAGCGAATGTCGGTTTCGCTACATGTGTGGCGAATGCGCACAGCAACGGATGGACGAAGTCCGGTTCACTTTTCCGGCCGACATCGCGCAGAAGGGGCAGCTCGGCGGTCTTGAAGTGCCCGCCCATCGCCGGCTGAACGTCACCGGCGTTGCCTCGGATCGGCGAGGAATGGGCGCCCTTCACGCCACCATGTCGGTACCGCCGTCGTGCGCGAACCGCCGGGGCCGACAGCACCTCATGGCTTCCGTCGCCTCCCGGAGAGTTCGGGCGCACAGGTCAAAATCCCGACCACGTGAAGTGCAGTGGCATTACCCAACCGAGGCCGTTCACGCGAGGGTTGAGCGTGCAAAGCTAATCTTCGTCATACGGGGAGTTTCACCACGTGGCGGTGATCGTCGACGGCACGCTGAAGAGTGGACCCATCGCCGAGAGTTGGCGTGGCGCATACGTCTCAGGCGGGCTGTCCCACTGTCGTCCCAAGAGCATTGTCGATCAGGTACCGCCACCGTCCATCCGCGCCGCGGCGCACGACATCGCTTGCCGAGCCTTCGAGGTGCACGTGCTCGCCGTCGGGACCTGTGCCGTCAATTGACCAGTCCAGCACGATCTGGGCGATGTCGCCGGCAATGGACACATGGCGCGCCTTGGCCTGCAGCGGCAGGCCGAGACTGAGATCGCGCTCGAGTTCGGCAGCGATCTCGGTGGGATCAGTGACGGTTCGCCCGTCTCTCGCGACGAACACGGCCCCCGGCTCGTAGTGGATCATCATTGCGCTGACCTTGCCGGAGTTGAACCGCTCAACCAGCGACGCGGCCATGCCTTCGGGTTCAGTGGGGAGTGAATAGGACTCGGACATAGCGGTCTCCTGTTCATTGGTTGACCTGTGATGCGGCGATTTCGACTCAACGCTCCGTCGATCGACCCAGGGCGGGATGAGGCCCTCGTAGAGCAGTCAGCACCGAAACTAGACTGCTTGTTCCAGACTATGGCATCAGGCGGGCGGCCCGCAGGAGGGTAATAAGTGGCGCGCACCACATCGCCCAGGCGTCCTCCAGCCGGCGCCTGAGACGTCCCCGTGGCCGCGCGCCCAACTCGCTCACCCGCATAACCAGGGGACCCAGCGCCCGGCCTCCCGGTAGCAGCGATGACCGCGCATGCACCCATGGGACCGGCGATGCTCCGCTCCGAGTGTCCGCCGCGCTGTCCGCGCTCTCCCCTCGACGCCGGAGAGCGATACGACGATGGACCATCTAGTACCAATGAAGCGGCCGGAGGGCGGTTGGCGCCTGGGTTCGCCGGAGTGCGCGTAGGTAGCCGCCCCGCCATCGGAGCCGCTGGGAGGGCGCTGCAGCGCGTCACTCCGCCTCGCTGCCTGCCCAGACACCCATCCGCCTGCTACAGCCCGCCGCTGGCGGCGATCGAAGAGGTCGCAGATGGACGGGAGCCGGGCGCACGTCACCTTCGACCGGTCAGCCCACCGTTGCGCACACGACCTGGGTGGGGCTGGGCGCATTCCATGCCCGAAGCGTCGACCACCTGGCCCATAGTGGGTGCCGGCAACGCCTGCGGCATGCATGAGATCCGCGGCCGCACGGGGAACGTGACAACACCGGCCCCGTCGCGACCACCGAGAACGTTGCTCTCGCCAGCGTGCTCACAATGCTCGCGGCCGGCTGCACACTCCTGGCCATCGGGGCTCGGCGCCCACGCCACTGTCCTGGTCATCGGCGCCTGCCAACTGATCACCAGCGGTCTGCTCGCCTGGTGCCTCGCCAGCGCCATGGTGTCGCAAGCCGCCTTCGGGCGACACGTCCTTCCCTGGCGAGCTTGGTACCGCCGGGGCTAGGGTGAGTACGGATGCGATCAGGCCGGGGATCCATCTACAATCGGGATATGCCGACCAGCAACACCGTCGGCCACCAATGAGAAGTGTCGATCGTTCGCCACGATGGCGAACCCACACCTAGAGCATGACGACGCGACTCCAGCCCGCCGATCCCGATGGGATTCAGGTCGACGATATGAGCAACGGACCGCGCACCACCTGAGCCCGGGCCGCTCCCCAGGTCGTGCGACGAGGTGGGGCTCTCGCGCGCCGGGAGGTCCGATGACGATCGAAGATCCGGAGTTGGGCGTCTTGGCCCAACAAGTCAGTACCGCTGACATCGTGGACGCCATGGGACGGCTGCACCGGCACCGATGCCACCTTCTTGACCTGGTGAGCCCGACGCCGGGTAGATTGCTCTTCGGCCCGGCGGTCACGATCTCGTACTTTCCGTCCTGCGAAGTAGCGCTGCCATCTGATCGCTACAACTTCGGCAACCTGTTCGACGAAGCGGTGTCCGATGGTGGCATGGGCAGCGTGCTGGTGTTGGCGAGCAACGGTCATCCCGATGTCTCAATGGCAGGGGGTACCAAGCTGAGCCGGCTGGCCCGCCACAACTTGGCCGGCGTGCTGACCGACGCGCGGCTACGCGACTTCGCGGAACTCTCGACGTACGGTTTTGCTGCGTACTGCCGAGGTGAGGCGGTCCGCTGGGGTGGTGACGTCGTCACTCCGTTCGAGGCGAATCGGCCCGTAGTGGTGAACGGTGTTGCCGTTCGGCCTGGCGACTACGTGTTCGCGGACGCGTCAGGCGCGGCGGTCATCCCGCGTGCCCAAGCGAGGACAGTGCTTCATGGAGCCGTCAGCGTGGTCTCCGACGACGCTGCGACACTCAAAGCATTGCTCGAAGGCGACCGGGGGAGGGGCGGGAGTGCCTCGGAGCGGTGAGATCGTTGCGTATCAAGGACCTGTCCAGCGAGGTCGAAGGAACGGCCTCTCGCTTCGAAGGAATTCAGGTGGATCTTCGTTTCGACGGCCTCCGGGCCTTGTTCTTCAACGGAACCCTCAAGCGGTCTCCACAATCGAGCAATACAGAGGGCGTGATCCGGCTCAGCGCCGACCTGATGAAGCGGGAGGGCGTGGAGGTGGAAGTCATACGGACCATCGACCACGACATCGCCGTCGGGGTTTATCCCGACATGACTGAACACGGTTGGACGACCGACGAGTGGCCTGCCCTCTACGGCAAGGTCCTTGCTGCCGACATTCTTGTCTTGTGTGGTCCGATCTGGCTTGGCGACAACTCTTCCGAAATGAAGAAGATCATCGAGCGGCTCTATGCGTGCTCACACCTGCTGAACGACGCGGGACAGTACGCCTACTACGGTCGAGTAGGCGGCTGTCTCATTACGGGCAACGAGGACGGCGTCAAGCACTGTGCGATGAACGTGCTTTACAGCCTACAGCACATAGGGTACACAATCCCACCGCAGGCCGATGCGGGCTGGATCGGGGCCATCGGCCCTGGCCCGTCTTATCTTGATCCGGGGTCGGGTGGGCCACAAAACGACTTCACCAATCGCAACACCGCGTTCATGACGTGGAACCTCATGCACCTGGCGCAGATGATCAAGAGCGCTGAGGGCATCCCTGCATATGGCAACCGGCGGTCGGAGTGGGACCGAGGTCGCCGATTCGACTTCGGCAATCCCAACCCCGAGTACCGATGACAAGCCGCCGCCAGCGCCTGCTGCTGTCCGCCGAACTAGTGGCTCGACACGCAGTGTCGACCAGGTAATTGATCTTACTGGTCGAGCCCGGGAGGCTGCCCGCACGTCGAGTGCGGGAGGTGGTTGTGGCTCGCAGACCGAGCGTGTTCGTGCGGCCGTTGTCGATGGACGAGGGGCGCAAGCTGCAGCGCATCACCCGGACCGCCAAAACCCGGTCCGGATGCGCTGCGCGATCGTGGTGCTGAACGTTCGCCCAGGGCCAGACCGTCCCAGACATCACATCGTTACTGCTGGTCAGCGACGACTACGTGCGTGACGTGATCCACGTGTTCAACGAACGGGGGTTCGACGCGCTGGACCCAAAACCGAGCGGGGGACGCCCGAAGAAGATCGGTGAACAGGTCCGCACCTGGATCTGCACGATCGCTCGGACGTCACCCGCCGACCGGGGCATCACCGCGTTCTCCACCTGGTCGCCGGCCAAGCTGCGCGACCACCCTGCTGAACGAGGGCATCGTCGCCGAACTCAGCCGCGAGACGCTGCGCCGCATCCTGCACGCCGGCGGCGTGTCATGGCCGACCACGACCGCGTGGAAAGCCCCGGTCAAAGCTGCGTGACAAGCCACTAGGTCGACGGCGTACGGGAGGTCAGCGGTCCAAGCCTTGCTGCCATCCCGCCCACCACGCCGTAGCCGCTACGCGCTGACCATAATGCATGTGTACATCCACTACCGGAGCTACCCAACCGATACACCTCCGTGCCGCTTCCGTCTGGGCCGATCTTTACCAAGGCCCGCCGTCTACCACGTCCGTGCTGAGTAGGTGCCGATTGCTTTCCATTGGTTGGTCGACCAGGGCGGTCGGACTTGTCGCCGCCAACGGATTCGGCTCGGTCGGCGGAGGGAGCGGATCGGTCGGCGGAGGATGCAGGGCCCTGATCGGCCGCCTCCCTTGCAGCCGGGGGCGCCAAGCTCACCGATAACGGCCGTCGAAGCTTGATCCCCGGTTGCGCTCGGTGAACCGCACGCCCACGATCCGGCCTTCCTCCACGATCCAATGCAAGTCGTAGCAGGCACGATAGCTGGGAGGCCAGAAGGAGCAGAAGCGACCGTCATCGATGTACCACTTGCCCTGTGTCGGCTGGCCCTGCTCGACGTAGGTGGTAGCGCCGCTGGATTCGAAGACCTGGGTGGAGCCGTCGTTGTAGACGAAGGCCTCCGCCGTGACCGCGGTGGGGATGTGTCCCTCGATGACAGGGTCACCATCCACGGCATGGATATTCTTGAGCGTGTCGACCATCAGTTCCTCCTTCGGAAGGTATTCAGCGTGGTGGGACGGGATGCACCGTCGAAGCCGAGGCGGCGCGAGCGCCGTGCTAGTCGGCGAGAACTCGTTCGATAGGACTAACCGTGTCTCTCAGAGTCCAGATGGGGGTGTGAATTGGTCCACGGGTCTCACACACTGATTGATCGGGTGCCAACACCGTCGTTTCCGGCGCGTTGGCGGCCTCAGGCTAATTCTTGTTCGTCTTCATCCCTGACGATGTGTACCGCAGCCTCTTCGGCGGAGGCCGCTCCACCATCGCGACCGATGTCCACCGCGTAGAGGTAAGCGAAGTCGTCGATCTCGCCCGTGGCTTCGACGTCGATCAACCTCCCTGAACGCGCCGTGCCGGCTTCGTTGTCGTACAACTCGCCGTCGGTGTCCGAGGCGTCTCCCAGCCCGTCCCCGTCGGGGATCATGATGTCGGGCAGCTCGCGTGCCAAGCGGCCGTTGAGGCTTTCGTGTTCGGCCGCTTCCCTCGCGGTGAGGCCGTAGTCGTTCAGTTCCCAGGCACGGTCTGGAGGGGAGTAGCCCTCGTCCAGTACGTCTAGGACTCCGCGGTCGTCAAGGCTGTCCTCAGGCTGAAGGAGCCCGGAGTCGATGTCGACGCCGTCGGTCGAGTCGCTGTCGTCTGTGGACATGTCAATCTCCCTGGTAGCGCTGCTCGAGCCAGGGGTCTCCCCGGTCGTGGTATCCGTTGCGCTCCCAGAAACCGGGCTGGTCCTGGGGCAGTAGCTTCAGCCCGGACACCCATTTCGCGCTTTTCCAGAAGTACAGGTGGGGCACGAGCAGCCGGGCCGGTCCTCCGTGGATCGCTTCCAGCGGCGTGCCGTTCACGTTCCAGACCACCCACGCCTTGCCGTCCGTCACATCCTCGATCGGCAGGTTGGTGGTGTAGCCGGTGTGCGAACGGGCGAGCACGAACGCCGCGTCGTCGAGCGGACCCGCTGCCTTCAGCAGGGTGTCGACCGAGACCCCGTCGAATGTCATGCCGAACTTTGACCATGTGGTGACGCAGTGGATGGCGCCCTCGTAACGAGATCCCGGCAAAGCTTGGATCTCGTCCCAGCTCCACGTGGTAGGCGACTGAACGAGGCCGTCGACTGTGAAGGTCCAGCCGTCGGTGCGGATGGACGGAGTGGCTTCCGCGTGCAGGACGGGCCACCCGTCGCCGGCGTCGTACTGACCCGGTGGCAGGCGCGGATCACGCGCCGGGCGGCCAGGCCCCGCGAAGCCTCTGGTGACGGACATGATGCTTCCTCTCCTCTGCGTTTGGCCGTGCGATGTGGGCTGGCCGGTCTCAGGATCGACACGACGTCACTGTCGGTGTTCGAATCAGCCGGTCATCCGACCAGCACGAGCGACCGCAGGGCGACTTGGCGCGGTGCCCGCCAGACCGTGCGACATCTAGCTACCCGTCAAGTCTAGTACTGTCAAGTCCAGTGCGCACGGGGGTAAGATCCCCTTCGGTGCGGGCGCTCGCGACCGCGCAACTCTGCTAATAGGACATAAAGTGCAAGTCGCACCGCTGGCGCCCGGTCACCGGTTCCGTCCGAAGACGGGTGGAGTCGGGTCTCAGTGGACTTGACAGTTCGCCGACAAGGCCTGATAGTCGGACTAGATAGTCCAGAGAGTCTTCGACGTGTGGCCATCGGAGGACATCGAGCCTCACTCTCCGTCGTTCGAGTGCTCCTCACGATCCATGATGACCCGTAGTAGCTACTGGCCTTGCAGCGCGGAGAGGTCTACGTGTCCGCGCAGGCGCTCGCCGAGCGGTGGGCGAAGACGATGTGAATCTGGCGGGCTGGTTAGTCCGGGAGGCGATTATGACGCAACTTGTTCCGGCACCGGTCCGTGCTCGTGTAGCACCGGTGCGCCGTGCTGCCGTGGGGTCGGCACTCGTCAGGATGTTGCGGACGACGGACCACAAGGACATCGCGGTCCTGTACCTGGTGACGTCGTTCGTGTTCTTCCTGGCCGGCGGAGCGATGGCGCTGCTGATACGCGCCGAGCTCGCTCGCCCCGGTCTGCAATTCCTGTCGAACGAGCAGTACAACCAGCTGTTCACCATGCACGGCACGGTCATGTTGCTGCTGTATGCGACGCCGATCGTGTTCGGTTTCGCCAACTACATTGTGCCGCTGCAGATCGGCGCCCCGGACGTGGCGTTCCCGCGGCTCAACGCCTTCTCGTACTGGCTGTTCCTGTTCGGTGGGTTGATCGTGCTCTCCGGCTTCTTGACGCCGGGTGGGGCCGCCGACTTCGGTTGGACCGCCTACGCGCCTCTGTCCGGCGTGGTCCACTCACCCGGTAGCGGATCAGACCTGTGGATTATCGGTTTGGTCGTCGGAGGACTGGGCACGATCCTCGGGGCCGTCAACTTCATCACCACCATCGTCTGCATGCGCGCCCCGGGCATGACGATGTTCCGGATGCCGATCTTCACGTGGAACATCCTCATCACCGCGATCCTGATACTCGTCGCGTTCCCGGAGCTCACAGCGGCGCTGCTCGGTCTGCTCGCCGACCGCCACCTCGGCGCCCACGTGTTCGACCCCGCCAACGGCGGGGCGATCCTGTGGCAGCACATGTTCTGGTTCTTCGGCCATCCCGAGGTCTACATCATCGCGTTGCCGTTCTTCGGCATCGTGTCCGAGGTTTTCCCGGTGTTCGCCCGCAAACCGATCTTCGGCTACAAGGGCCTGGTCTACGCCACGATCGCCATCGCCGCGCTGTCGGTGGCGGTATGGGCCCACCATCTGTACGCCACCGGAGCTGTGCTGCTGGCCTTCTTCTCCTTCACCACGTTCCTGATCGCGGTGCCCACGGGCGTCAAGTTCGTGAACTGGGTCGGGACGCTGTGGAAGGGGCACATGACCTTCGAGGCCCCGATGCTGTTCGCGCTGGGCTTCCTGGTCACGTTCCTG